>CAZWKK010000239.1:0-3632 GCA_964634855.1 uncultured Anaerolinea sp. | reverse complement strand
GACCGTTTGAAAGAACTCAACCACCTATATAGCAGAGATTGAAATAAAACGACCTCCCAGTAATCGGGAGGTCAAAATTTATTCAAATATTTGTTTTGTACTTTGCGACCGAGTGGCTACAACGATGCCCGCCAAGATCATACACCCCCCGACCAATTCCAAAAAAGAGGGTGATTCCCGTAAAAAGAGCATCGTTAAGATAACGGTACCAATTGGCTCGCCTAACAATGCAATTGAAACATAAGCCGCAGAAAGATACTTTAAAGCCCAATTAAATGCTGAATGTCCAATGATCTGTGGGATGACAGCCAGCCCGATCAGCCAAAGATACGTTACTGGGGAATATCCAGTCAATTTTTGTCCTGAAATTGCCACCAAAACCAGCAAGACGAGAGCAGAAGTGGAATAAACTGCGAATATATAGCTGGTAAGGGAAACCTTATCCCGAACCTTTCTGCCAACCATTAGATACCCGGCAGATAAGAACGCCCCTGCCAATGCAAGGACATTGCCAAGTAATGCCCGACCCTGAAAAATATTTGTCAGGCTTTCACACATCCACTTTCCCGATTGAATCGAGCAGGCGCTGCTGACGCCAACAACGATGCTGCCTAAAAGGGAAATGGCCAATCCGAACAATATCCAACGGGTGATCTTCTCATTAAGAAAAACTGGAGAAAGTAAGGCTACCCACAAAGGAGCTGTCGTTACGAGCACAACCGAGCTGGCCACACTGGTATATTCTAGAGACGTGATCCAGGAGGCAAAGTGAAAGGCCAGGAACAGCCCAGAGAGTCCTAACAAGAAGCGAGTTTTCCAACTGGCAGTCTTGATCTCCCTGACAAAAGTTGAAAAGCAAAACGGAGCTACAAAAATGGCTGCTAATGCCATGCGTGATGCCGCAATCACCAAAGAAGGGGCTTCCCGTTGGGCGAACCGGATCAGCAATGATGCAGCCGATACAGCCAGAATTCCAATAAAGAGAACAAGCAAAGGGGACGTAGATTTTCGCGAGGTTTCGATCAAGGGAATCTCCAGTGTAATTCTTCCTTTTTTTGTATACTTTCTCTAGTTTTATTCTTGACAAACAATCTGCGAATCGCTAGAATCAAATTAATCAATTCGATTATTGGTATTGGAACGTCACGCTATTCTATCATCGAAAAAAGGAGAAACCCATGCCATTCGAATTACCTGCTCTGAAATATAGTTTTGATGCACTTGAACCTGTGATTGATGCCCGTACGGTCGAGATCCACTACGGCAAACACCACGCCACTTATTTAAAGAACTTGAATACCGCAATTGAGAAACATCCGGAGTTCTTTGCTTGGCCATTGGAAAAGATTCTAGCCAATTTGAGCCAAATTCCTGAAGAAATCCGCACTGCGGTCAAGAACAACGGCGGCGGCGTTTACAATCACAACCTCTATTGGGCAGCTCTCAAACCAGGCGGTTCTGAGGGTCCAACTGGCAAATTAGCCATCGCAATTGAAGAGACCTTCACCAGTTTGGACAACTTTAAAGCAGAATTTGAGAAGGCTGGTCTTGGCCGCTTTGGCAGTGGCTATGCCTGGCTATGTGTGAATCCGCACAAAAAGCTGATCATTCACTCCACAGCCAATCAAGATTGTCCTTTACAGGAGAATATGTCTCCTGTTTTGGTAGTTGATGTTTGGGAACATGCTTATTACCTGAACTATCAAAATCGTCGTGCCGATTACCTCTCTGCATTTTGGAAGTTGGTGGATTGGCAAGAAGCTGAAAGAAGATATTCAGCTGTTGTCTAAATTCAAATTTCATCGTAGTTTTGGAGGATCCTTATGGCTCATGTAATTACAAGTTTATGTATGCGTGATGGCGGTTGCGCTACTGTATGCCCCGTCGAATGTATCGTCCCCGGCAAGCCAGAAGATAAATGGCCGTGGTATTACATCGATGCCGATACCTGCATCGATTGCGGCGCTTGCGTTCCCGAATGCCCCTTTGAAGCCATCTTCCCTGAAGATGAAGTTCCCTCCGCTTATACTGCCAAGGGTGGCGAACACCTTTCCGCTCCTGCCGGAACTGCTGGCTTTACTGAGGTTTACGATGGCAAGAACCACGATGGCGAACCCGTTCATCTGGTTGCCACTCGGACTTTGAAAGCTGGCGAAGTGGTAGATCTTACCCCAGCTATCGCCACGGATGCCGATTTCTTCAAATCTGGTCCTGGTTATAACGCCAAGTAATTTACAAGATCAAAAAAGAAGCCTCCATTTGGAGGCTTCTTTTTTATTTACATTCGTTGGCGACGTGTTCTGCAAAGGTTCTGGAAAACACATGTGACCCGCTGCCATCACAGGCAGCGCGAAAATACAAATATTCGGTCTCAGCTGGATTTGCCACAGCCAGAATGGCATTCAGATCCGGATTGGCAATGGGGGTTGGAGGTAGACCATTCATCAAATAGGTATTGTAAGGCGAATCTATTTGCAGGTCAGAAAGCGAAAGCGGGCTTTTCCACCAACCAAATTGATCTGAGTATCCCAACGCATATTGCACAGTCGGGTCTGTTTCCAGGTTCATCCCCTGTCCCAGGCGATTATAGAAAACGGATGCAATCTTGTCCCGTTCGGCGTCATCATACGTTTCACGCTGTACGATGGAAGCTAAAATGATCCCCTGGTAGACGCTTAACCCATGTGCCATGATGTCTGACTGTGTGTTTTCGCTTACTTCTGCTACAAATCGGTTCACAAAGGTTTGCGTCAGTTCTTGAGCGCTAATCTTCCGTGGAAGGGTGTATTCTCCTGGGAAGAGAAATCCTTCCAGTGAAACCCCTGCCTGGATAAAAGAAGGAAGAGCCAGCCCTTTCGGATCTTTGACCACCTCCAGAAAGTCTTGTGGGCTGACTTCTATCCCAGAACTGGGCAACGCAGCCGCGATCTCTTCAGCGCGCCAACCGGGCAGGATGCTAAAGACGACATTCTCCAGGTATTTGTTTTTGATCTGGCTGGCAATTTCTACTGCGGGTAACGCACAATCCAGCCGGTAGGTATCAGCCCGGATCAGGGTATCCAAACCAGTGTAAATGAGATAAGAACGAAAAGCGCTGGCGTCTTGAATGACCCCAGAATTTTGCAAATTTTGAGAGATTCTGTTTACTGAATCGCCAGATTCTATGATGAACTCAATTGGATTAGAAATTGAGCATCCACCACTGGTGAGGGCATTCTTGTTCATGAGTAATTCAATGCTATAAGACCATCGCTGTCCGTCTGTTAGTGCTGAGCTGGCGGCACCGAATTGCTGCTCTGCCAACCAAGGAACACCAAGCCAAACGATTGCACCGGCCAAGATGACTAAAATAAATAGAAGTAAAAAAGGTGCTGCATTGTTTCTTCGGTTTCTATGGTGTTTATTCGGCATGATAGTCTCCGAGGGTATTCAAATAGTTTTGCAAGATCATTGCCGCTGCCAGACCGTCTTGATGGCCGCCGCGTTTATGGCGGTCAACACCCAATTCGATCAATAAAGACGTTGCAGCATTTGTAGTACCGAACTCATTCCACAGAATAACCGGTATTTGACTTTGAGCTTCAAGCGCACTCTCCAGGCTGCGGGCATGCCGTGTTTGTGGGATGTCTTCC
>CAZWKK010000238.1:0-3635 GCA_964634855.1 uncultured Anaerolinea sp. | reverse complement strand
GGGCGGCCGCGACGGCGGAAGCCGGCAGAGTGAGCCAGGTAAGGGGTTCCCAACCAGCCATTTTGAATGGCTTCTTTGGCCGCCCGGGTCTCAAGGCTGAAGAGGTCTGAAAGTTGAATTGCCAGCAGGCGCTTCGATCTTTGGGCTGCTTCCAACATGGTTTTGCCGTCGGCATAAGAACCGGCGATCGGTTTTTCGCAGAGGACGTGTTTGCCCGCTTCAAGCGCCGCCACACTGATGGGCATATGCAGGTTGTTGTGCAGGCAAACGCTGACGGCGCTGATGTTTTGCCGGTCCAGCAGGGCGCGATAATCGGTGGTCCAAAAAGGCAGATTGTATTCGCGGGCCACGGCTTCAGTCTTTTGTGGGTCACGTCCGCAGATGGCAGCGACCTGCACATCGGGGAGGCTCAGGTAGGTTTCTAAATGTTTTTTGCCAATCTGACCAACGCCGATGATGCCGATGGATACTTTCTTTGTTGTCATAGATGCTCTCAATTCGTCTGGTTTGATTCCATGGGGAGTTTGATCGTTTTAGAAAGGGGCAAGTAGAACTGCACGGCTGTGCCTTTACCAGGCTCACTGCTGATGCTGATCTCACCACCCAAAAGCTCGATCAACTGCTTGGAGATGGAAAGACCCAACCCTGTGCCGTAATCTTCGCGATTGTTGGATTTGTCTACCTGGAAGAATGCATCAAAGACCTTGTTGAGGTCTTCTTGGGGAATACCTTTGCCAGTATCTTCCACGGTCACGCAGGCCATGGATCCTTCTACTACAGAAGTGATCTTGACGCCGCCTTTTTTGGTGTATTTGAGTGAGTTGGAAAGCAAATTCAGGACCACTTGCTTGAGGCGCACGCTATCGCCGCGCACCAGCCTGATAAAGGGCGAAAGTTCAGTCTGTAAATACAACCCCTTGCTGGAGTAGGCGCCGGCGGTTATGAGCACCATCTCTTTGATGAGGGAATTGAGGTCGACATCTGAGATCTCCACCTCATACTGTTTGTTTTCCAGTTTGGCCATGTCCAGAATGTCATCGATCAGCGACTTGAGATGCTGGCTGTTTTGGTAGATGCACTCAATATCACCACGCAAATCCGGAGTCCAGTTCACCTCCCCGTAACTCTGTGGGGCGTTGATCATGGTCTCGCTGAAGCCTATGATTAAGTTCAGGGGGGTACGCAGCTCATGGCTGACGTTTTGTACGAAGTTTTGTTTCACCGCGCGGGCTTGTTCGGCTTCATCGCGTGCCTGGATAAGCGAGAAATTGGTCTCAGAAAGATAGCCCTCATAGTCTTTCAGACTGTTTACCAGGGCTTGCAATTTGATCTCATTGTCACGGATGATCTGTTCGTTGTTGAGCGCAACCAGGTAACGGTTATGATACCAGGCCAGGTAAGAGAGCAATTGGGCAGAGATCAATTCAAGCAAGATCGTGATCGAAGTCAGCAAGGCAAAGGGGAAGAGGTAAACATCCAGAAAGGACCAGTTCTGGAAATGGAGGAGCGAAGCGATCACCACCACGACCAGGTTGACGATGATGTAAACCACCGACTCAATGGTCTCCAACAGGACGATTGCTAGAATAAAGGGGATAATGAGGCAGTACAGAAAGCGTGGGTCGTGATTGGTGGTGATGAGCACGAGCACCGAAAAAGAAGCGCCCACGCTTAAGATCCAACTGGAAGCTGTGGGCGCTTTGTTTCGCACGAAGTATGCGACAACAAAACCAATGGTATAAAGGGCAAAGGTGATCCATAAAGAAGGATCCAGCGAGCTGACGAGCATGTTCTCGCCACTCATATTGATGTGCAAAGACCAGAGGGCGGCATAGAAGAACACAACCCCTAAGAAAAACGAAAAACCAAAGCAATATTTTAGAGATTCGTTCCTGAATGCGTTCACTGGCCCTTATTATAAGTTATGCATGGATTTTTTCAATTGCCTGTTCGGAAAACTGATATTCTCCCATGCGGTAAGCAGCAAACATGGCGGCGCCGATGACGCCTGCCTGGTTGCGATAATGGGCGGGAGCTAAAATGGCATGTTTGGTAGTTAGATATTTTTGAAAATCTTCAAACTCGCTGCTGATGCCGCCGCCGAGCAGAATATGATCGGGGGAGAGGACGATCTCGATCTGGTTCAACACCTTTTGCAGGCCTTTGGCCCAATCTTCCAACGAAAGTCCATCGCGCCACTTCACCGAAGCGGCAGCTAATTCTTCTGCCATCATGCCGCTGACTTCCATCATGCCAAATTCGGTGTTCGGCACCAGTTTGCCATCCAGAAAAAGCCCTGAGCCAATGCCGGTGCCCAGGGTGAGCACAATGGTCACGCCCTTGCGTAAGGCGTCAGCTTCCGGATTGTAGACCTCAGCAAATCCGGCCGCGTCTGCGTCATTGATGGCGTAATGAGGTATGTTTTCTGTTTTCAGCGCAGCATGCAGGCTCTGCCAGATATCGTCAAATTTGATCTCCAGATTCATGATGCCTTCCGGCCAGACCACACTGGGAAAACCGATGCCGATGCCTTGATAGTTTTTCCCTACTTTCAAGATCTCCAACAACGCCTCGGTGTATCTTTCAGTACGCTGGGTCTGCGGGATGAGGCGCATATCAAAGCCGCTGGTCTGGATCTCCTGACGCAGGTCAACTTCACCGAACTTGATGGCGGTGCAGCCAATATCAATGCCAAAGTAGCTCATGGTTCCCCTTTATGCTTTAGTGTGTGCCGGGAGGAAAGTAGAAAGAGTAGATATCACCCAGTTCGGGGTGAATATCTTCCAGGTTGACATCGGGGTTCAACCCCTTGTGCATGGCCAGGAAGTAGAAGAGGTACTGAGCCGCCATGGCTGCGCCGAAGCCGCCATATAACCCGCCTTCAGGGAGGGGAGCCAATGGCAGCAAGAGGGCTTTTTCTGGCCAACCGGCAGTGGGTTGATCTGTGATGACGATGAGGTTGGCTTTTGAGATGGCCACCCCTTTGGCAAAATGCAGCGCTTTTTGCAAGGTGCGCTCATCGGTCTGGAAAATGAAAACGCAGACATCTTCGCGAAAAGTGGCGCTGGGGCCGTGGGCAAACTCTTCCAGACCAAAGGAGGTGGCGCTTTCGCCCAGTACCTCCAAGAGCTTGAGTCGTATCTCATCAGCGTTGGGTTTTTGGATGCCAAAGCCGGTGACGATGTGACGGGTGGGTCCGGTGGGCAGGCGCTCTGCCAGCTCTTGCGCTTTCTTTTGCCACAGAGGAGTACTGGCAGCCAGCGAAGCAGGAATCTGCGCCAGTTTGGCCAAAATCGGCTCAGAGATCTCGTCCGGTTGAGTCAACAACCCGGCCAAAATGGCGCTGAGGATGTTGGTCTGGTAAGAACGGGTCTTGCCCAAAGGCACATCGTGGCCAGAAGGATCGACCAGTGAGAGTTTGGCCGTCTTCGCCAGACGAGATTCGGGGAAGGCGCTGATGCCCACTGTGAAGGCGCCGTGTTCATTGGCATATTCCACAGACAGACAGGTGGTGATGGAGTTACCAGATTCACTGATTGCGATTACAAGGGTGTGTGCGTCCATCACAACGGGTGGGTCAACCTCAAAATCAAAGGCATCAAATGTGTAAGTAGGGATCTTCAGTGTGCGCTGAA
>CAZWKK010000237.1:0-3636 GCA_964634855.1 uncultured Anaerolinea sp. | reverse complement strand
TACTATCTCCACTCAAATGCAATTTGGGCCAGGTGGTGGTTCAGGGACAAGCACAAAACTGTTATATTCTGACTATGAGTCCATTCAATCTTCGGTGTCGAATATCGCAGACATAGTACCCATTTACTCTGCCCGCGAGCAGGTTTCGAGCACCAACCGCACATCCAACTACACGGTTTCAGGTGTCACCCCCAATTACACGGATGTTCGCTCATATGAGATTGGGCAGGGTCGTTTCTTATCCGAGGCGGATTACCTGGCCAATGATGAGGTTGCAGTTGTGGGTTCCACCGTTGCAACTGACCTGTTTGAGGGTCTAAACGCTCTGGGTCGAACCATCAAGATCAATAATCGTGATTTCAAGATCGTGGGCGTATTGGCTGAAAGCGGCTCTGGCGGTATGACCAGCGGGGATGATGTGGTGCTCATTCCGCTCAGTACTGGCTACTCCAAGATCTTTGGCAGCAGTGCTGTATCGAATGGCAAGCAAACGCTCTCCACTATCATGATCTCTGCGGCCAGTGCAGACAGTGTGGATAAGGTCATCTCTGATGTTGAACTGGTGCTTCGCTCTGACCACAAACTAACCCTTACAGAAGACCTTGGGTTTACTGTAGCCAGCCAGGCTCAGGCACTTGAAACATTGAGCACGGTAACCAGTACCTTAACCGCTTTTCTGGGTGCCATTGCGGCCATCTCCCTGTTGGTGGGCGGCATCGGCATTATGAATATCGAGCTGGTATCCGTCACCGAACGAACTCGTGAGATCGGCTTGCGTAAAGCGGTCGGCGCCACCCAAAAGGTGATCCTTACCCAGTTCCTCATCGAAACCATGGTATTGGCTTTGTTGGGCGGCATTCTAGGAATTCTTCTGGGAGTGGCCATCGCGCTCATTGTCACCTGGTTGGGGCTCATTACCGCCAAGATCACCGCAGATGTCATTTTGCTGGCCTTTTTCTCAGCAGCTCTCATTGGTATCTTCTTTGGCATCTACCCGGCTTACCAGGCATCCAAGCTGCGTCCCATTGTGGCCCTTCGTTACGAGTAAGGATTTTCAATCAGAACTACCCGGCAGCTTGTAGGAATTACAGGCTGCCGGAGCAACACTTTGCTACTTGATTGATACAGGAATCATAAGATAATAAAGAGTAGAATCTCAGAACCGAGTAGATTGTAGGGAATTATGCCAAAAAAGATTTTGATCGTTGATGATGAACCCAAGATCGTGGAAATTTGCCGCGATTACCTGAAAGCTGCGTTCTTTGATACCGTCACAGCCAATGATGGGCCGTCTGCCCTGGCCGCGGTGGATCGGGAAAATCCGGACCTCATTATTCTGGACCTCATGCTTCCTGGCATGGATGGCCTGGATGTCTGCCGGGAAGTGCGCCGCGAACACAATACCCCAATAATAATGCTGACGGCGAGAGTAGAAGAAGCAGATAAGCTCATTGGCCTGGAATTGGGCGCCGATGATTACATGACCAAACCATTCAGCCCACGTGAGCTGGTTACCCGGGTGCGGACGGTTTTACGCCGCTCCACTGGCAACTCCCCGGCTGAGGTGATCCGCGTGAATGACCTGACGCTTGACCGCAACCGCTATGTTGCCGTCTTACCTGAGGGAGAAGTTGCCCTCACCCCCACTGAATTTGAAATTTTGGCCACCCTGGCCAGCCAACCGGGCAGGATCTTTTCTCGCTCTCAATTACTGGTAGCGGTTAGAGGAGTGGCTTTTGAAAGTTATGAACGTGCGATCGATTCGCACATCCGAAATTTACGCAAGAAATTGGAACCAACCGATGGTGAACCCAAGTATATCGTCACGGTCCACGGGGTTGGGTATAAATTTGCAGGGCATTAATTAATGGCAAACACAGCAGTTAAATCTATTCGCAATATCCGCAGACGCCTGATCCTGACAGTGGTTCGGGCTTTTGCGATTGTTGTGATCTTAACGGTGATCAGTTTACTGGCTTTAACGGTTTATGAGCTCAACAACAAAACCCAGAGCAATCCTTTCTACCGATCTCCCAGTACCATGTTGCTTGAAGCGTATTACATCGGACATGGCAGTTGGAGTAATCTGGATACCCTTGTGAATGCTTCTTCTTCCAGCATTGCTTCCGGTACACAACCTCCAGCAGACGGTCAACAACCGCCAGATCAGCTGTCACCAGATAGACAGCAATTTCCCGCACAAGATTGGAATGATTCGATCGTTCTGGACGCAGCCCATATTGTGCTCATTGATCACGGAAAAACTTCTGGTGGGTTGGTTGGGCAAGTGTACACTCCTGGCGAAGGTCAACCCATCAGTTCCATTGAGGTCAATGGCGAAACGGTGGGATGGGTGGTTCGTGACCTGCGGGACCTACCGCACCCGTTGCGACTGTCTATAAACGCGCTTTTCCCGGTGGCAGAAGTGGCTGTGTTTTTGGCTATTCTGGCAGTGGTGATCGGCATTTTGCTCACCCAGCGAGTGGTGAACCCGATCGCTGAAGTGATCGCAGCGGCTGAAAAAGTATCTAAGGGCGATCTCTCTGCGCGCATTACCATGAAGAAAGGCAATGATGATCTTTCAGCGTTGGTCGAGCACTTCAACGATATGACGGCTGCACTGGAACAAAACGACAATGAGCGCCGTCAGTTGCTGGCTGATATTGCCCATGAGCTGCGCACGCCACTTTCAGTGCTGCGCGGGCGTCTGGAAGGGATTGTGGACGGCGTGTATCCAATCAACGAGGCGAACATTGCCCCGGCCCTTGAAGAAACCTATCTACTGGAACGGTTGGTGGAAGATCTCCGGTTGTTGACGCTGGCCGAAACACGCCAACTGCGCCTGGAGCCGCGCGAGGTTGACCTGAACCAACTGCTCGACCGTACCATGGCTGTCTTCAAGCCAGAAGCTGCAGATAAGGGCGTCACCCTCAATTTGGAAATGGCTCCTGACCTGCCTAAAGTTTGGATCGACCCGCAACGGCTGGAACAGGTGATCGGGAATGTGCTGGATAACGCTTTACGATACACCAAAGAGAATGGCACCATCAGTGTGAATGGTATTTCCCAGGAAGGCGGAGCCTATATCTCCATTGCAGATAATGGCAGCGGCGTTCCAGAAGAGGAGATCGGTAAGATCTTCGATCGCTTCTGGCGCAACGAAAAAAGTAGAGCACGTTCAAATGGCGGGGCCGGGCTTGGTTTGGCCATTGCCAAACAACTCATAGAAGCCCAGGGTGGCAAGATTGGCGCTGAAAACGTGCCGGGCGGCGGCCTTAAGATCTGGTTCGTTCTGCCAGCAAAGTAAAATTATTAAAGAGAGTGGAATTTTTCCACTCTCTTATTAAAAATATACCTTTTGGCATAAACCAATTTATTCGTTTTTGCATATAATTTCTAAGAGGAAATCCCACTTTTGCCATTGGAGTAAGCTATGGATAATAAAGAATACCGGCTTTATGGTTACCGCTGGGTGGTGCTGGCGGTTTTTATGTTCATAAACCTCACCATTCAAATCTTGTGGATCGCCTATGCCCCCATTACCGGACCGGCAGCGAAATTCTACAACGTCTCAGACCAGGCAGTTGGCTTCTTTGCCATGTCCTTTATGCTGGCATTTATTCCCTTATCCTTGCC
>CAZWKK010000236.1:0-3652 GCA_964634855.1 uncultured Anaerolinea sp. | reverse complement strand
TCAAACCATCCAAACAGACAATGCTGTAAATATTAATCGCCGGAATAACAGAATAAAGAAGGAGGAGTAATTTACTTTGTTTGCTTTCCACTCCAAGATATTTGAAAATAAAATACATTAGAAATAATGTGGAAATTGAGAGAATCGAGATAATAATTGCCAATCCCGAAACACTATCTCTGGCAATCCAGAGGAATAATTTTTGTATTAATACAGCAAAAGGGGGATGGGTTTGGCTATGATCTGCCAAAGTAAGTTGATTCGCATTAAAATTTGCCAACCAATCAATCCAATTATTTACCTTTATGGCGTCATAATAGTACTGATTATGCATTGCTACAAACGGGGATATGAACGCCTTATAAAAACTTCCTTGAATCAGGTTACCAAGAACAATTAAGGTACCCCCAATTAATCCCGTGAAAAAGGCATTGATGGAGTCAATTTTCCAGATAGCTATGCTCAAAATGGCCAAAAAGGCAATTGCATAGGGTAACCCGGAAATATTTAGCTTTGGTCCATAAAACACAGAAATTGGGAACCATTTTGGTACATCTAGATCAGTGCAAACATAAATTATCCGATAAAGAATAATGAGAATTACCCAGGCAAATGTCCAATACAACAATCTTTTTAATGGAAATTCATTGACAAATTTCTTCATGGTGCCTGTCTCCCTGGATGCTTTCCCATCATAAACAATTGAAATTTTCTGATTGTGGACGGTTCATTTATATCCAGATCAAAAAACAATATTCTCTATCAGAACAGAAAATTAGTAGTCTATTAAAATTCATCCCTTTACATTATTTTATCGTTATTACGGATGAAATGATGAAAAGGGAAATGAAAAACTGATTTCTCTTACTTCTCCATCCCCAGGCTGATGCGTCCCCGCTCCACTTCCACCTTCAGGATGGTCACATCAATAATATCACCCACCTGCAAAGACATCCCCGCAGGCACCTGAGTACGGTGCAGCAGCCCATCTTGCTTGACGCCGATGTCCACAAAGATGCCAAAGTCCACCACGTTGCGCACAGTCCCCTTCATGCGCATGCCCACCACCAGGTCTTCCATCTTGAGCACATCCGAGCGTAAGATCGGTGCCTGGGCATCCTGGCGCGGATCGCGTCCGGGGCGGATGAGCTGCTCCAGAATGTCCACCAGGGTGGGCACGCCGCAGCCGATCAGCTCAGCCAGTTCTTTCACTTTGTGGGCTTGCTGCAATTTATCCAGGGCGGCCTTGCGCTCTTCGAGAGTAGCGCTCAGTTCGACCCCGGCCTGCTGCAGCACGGCTTTGGCAATGGTGTAACTTTCGGGGTGGATGGCGCTGGCATCGAGCGGATTTTTGCCGTCGCGGATGCGCAAGAAGCCGGCACTTTGCTCGTAGGCTTTGGGTCCCAACCCTGGCACGCTGCGCACCGATTCACGGTCAGCAAAGATGCCGTTCTCATCGCGGAAAGAAACGATCTTTTCCGCCAACTTGGGGCCGATGCCAGATACATAGCCCAGCAAAGCCGGTGAGGCTGTGTTTACATCCACACCCACACGGTTCACCACATCTTCCACCACGCCGGTCAACGCTTCTGAGAGGGCGGTCTGATCCACATCGTGTTGATACATGCCCACGCCGATGGAGCGCGGGTCGATCTTTACCAGCTCGGCCAATGGATCCTGTACACGGCGGGCAATGGAGACCGCTCCACGGATGGAAACGTCCAGGTCGGGCATCTCCGCGCGGGCCAGCGGGCTGGCGGAGTAGACCGAAGCGCCTGCCTCATTGGTGATGATGTATTTCACTCCCTCCATCTCACGGGTCAGCTCGGCTGCCAGTTGCTCCGTCTCACGCGAGGCGGTGCCGTTGCCGATGGAGATGAGGGTAACGTGATGTTTCTCGATCAGGCTCTTGAGCTTGGCCTTGGATTCTTCCCACTGGCGCTGCGGCACATGCGGATAAATGGTGCCGGTATCCAGCAGTTTGCCGGTGGGGCCAACCACAGCCAGTTTGGTGCCGGTTCTAAAGCCAGGGTCCAACCCCAGTACCGTCTGGTTTAAAAGCGGGGGCTGTCCCAACAAAGCACGCAAGTTGGCAGCAAAAACCTTGATGGCATGCGTCTCTGCTGCAATGGTCAGTTCACGGCGCACGTCACGCTCAATGGCCGGCAGCAGCAAGCGCTCTGCCGAATCATTGATGGCGATCTCCAGTTCGTCACAGAAGGGAGAGCGCAGGTCAGGCCGGAAGTAATCGACGATCGAGCCCTTCCAATCCTTCTCTTCCAGGGTCACTTTAACACGCAACACCTTTTCAGTCTCGCCTCGGTTGATGGCCAGTACCTGATGCGGGCGCAGCTTATCAACGCGTGATTCAAATTCGTAATACACTTCGTAGACAGCCTTTTCATCCTTGGCGTCTTCGATCTTCTCAGCCGCCAGCATACCCCATTGCATGGCCTTACGGCGGGTGGAGGCGCGTACCTCGGCATGGTCACTGATGGTCTCGGCCACAATATCGCGGGCGCCTGCCAGAGCTTCTTCCACCGTGGTCACCTGTTCGTTCAAGTACCCCTGTGCCATGCGGTCAGCCTCACCCGGCGTACGTGCCTGGGTGAGGATCATATCGGCCAGGCCCTGCAACCCCTTTTCGCGGGCGATGGAAGCACGGGTGCGGCGTTTGGGTTTATACGGCGCATACAGGTCTTCAACGGTGGTGATGTTATCGGCTGTCTGGAGTTTCTCCAGCAGCTCGGGAGTCATTTTGCCCTGCTCTTCAATAGAGGCGATGACGGCTGCCCGGCGTTCTTCCAGGGCACGGCCTTTGACCAACAAGTCCTGAACCTGGCGCAATTGTTCTTCATCCAATGTACCGGTACGTTCCTTGCGGTAACGTGCGATAAACGGGATGGTGGCACCTTCATCGAGCAGTTCAATGGTTGCAGCCACCTGTTCGGGGCGCAAATTCAATGCTTTTGCAATAGACTTGGCGAAATCGAGCATGAAAGGGTTCCTATTGTAAGGTTTAATAGTGATTCAAAGCGAAAGGTATTCTACCACGACCTGCAGCCGCTGATTTTTTCTTTATAGTTTTTTGTAATAGAAATTGCTAAAATCTACTTAATTCATTGCAGAAACCAACAATTTCTCAATGCGCATCATTTACAATTTTTACCACCCGTCTCACTTCTTTTGAGTTACTGATTGGCAATTATCTACACAATAAACTGCGAGTTGGGATCTATGTTCTTTGGTGAAAGCCAATTCTTCAAACCACAGCTGAAAATAATAGTTCCACAATCACAAATATACATTTATCAGATTCATTGGCCTTTATGACCGATTGGTCTGACGCCTTCATGCAAACGGCCTCTGATTTGTTCAGAGGCCGTTTGCATCAGTGAGGAGAAAAGGAGTCGAGCCGTCTAGCCTTTGAGCGAACCCGCCATCATACCGCGGATGAAGTATTTACCCAGGAAGATGTACACCAACAGGGTGGGCAAAGCTGCGATAAGAGATGCAGCCATCTGCACGTTCCAGGCCACGATCTGGCTGCCGGCCATGTTGTTCAGAGCCACCGTCACCGTCCAGTTCTTGGAGCTGGTGAGCACCACAGAGAAGAGAAAATCGTTCCAGGCTTGGGTGAACTGCCAGATGA
>CAZWKK010000235.1:0-3667 GCA_964634855.1 uncultured Anaerolinea sp. | reverse complement strand
GTAGAAGAAGCCCAGGCGACCCCGGAACAGCTCAAGATCGACGAGCTGAACGTGGGGGTCTACTGCTTCAACAACAAGTGGTTATGGAACGCCCTCAAACAGATCAAAGTCTCGCCCAAAGGCGAGTATTACCTGACCGATGTGGTGGAAGTAGCCGTCAAGGCAGGGCAAAAGGTACAAGCCATCGTCATGGATGATGAAGATGAAGCGCTGGGAGTGAACAACCGCGTGCACCTGGCCGAGGCTGAACGCATCCTGCGCCGCCACATCAACGAGGGCTATATGCTGGCCGGCGTGACCATGCTGGATCCCAATTTGGTGTATATTGAAGAGGGAGTGGTGATCGGCAAAGATACCACCCTGCTGCCCAACACCTATCTGCGCGGCAAAACCGTCATCGGCGAAGGCTGCATTCTCGGGCCGAACACAATCATCGAAGACACGCAGATTGGCAACCGCTGTGACATCAAAGCCTCGCTGCTGGAAGGCGCCATCGTGGAAGATGATGTGGATATGACCACCTTCTGCCATCTGCGCAAGGGCGCTCACCTGGGGCCGGGCGTGCACATGGGCAATTTTGGCGAGGTCAAAGATTCTTACCTGGCCGCGAACGTGAAGATGGGGCATTTCTCGTACATCGGCAATGCCACCATCGGCGAAAATGTGAACATTGGCGCAGGCACCATCACCTGCAATTATGACGGGGTACACAAACACCCCACCGTGATCGGGGCAGACACCTTTATAGGCAGCGATACCATGCTGGTGGCTCCGCTCAATATTGGCAAAGGCGCCAAGACCGGTGCTGGCGCTGTGGTAACACATGATGTGGCCGACGGCGAAGTGGTGGTAGGCGTTCCTGCCCGGCCGCTGACAAAGAAAGAAAAAGGAAGTAGTGGATAATCTCCCCTGGTTTTTGCTTATCTTGTGGATACTGCTGGATCTGTTCCTCTCGGCGGTACGCACAGCGTTGGTCAACGCGCGTATTCCCCGCCTGGTCACTCTTGAAGAGTTTCCCCCGGCTGAAATCGAAAAAGCGGTCAAAGTCATTGAACGTCCTCGTTTACGCGTCTCTTTTAGGGTTGCCCTGGGGCTGACGCATTTTCTCTATGCCGGCACGGTGGCGTGGATCGCATTCACATTGGGGGGCAAAGTCCTCACACTGGCAGGCACCATCGGTCTCTTTTTGGGAGCCATGCTAATTCTGCTGATGCTTGAATTTCTGATCGACCGACTTCCTTTACGCGAACCTGAAAAATGGTCGTTGGCGTTGAATGGAGCAGCCAGCGCTTTGGATGTGCTGATGACCCCGCTTGCTTTCCCGCTGGCCTCTTTGCAAGGGAGCAATGGGGGCACGCAGTCCAACAATTACCCCATGACCGAAGACGAACTTAAAAATTGGATGGAAACCGAGCAGTCAGAAGGCGGGCTGGAAGAAGACGAACGCCGCATGATCTACTCCATCTTCCAATTTGGCGATACGTTGTGCCGTGAGATCATGGTGCCTCGCATTGACGTGCATGCCCTGGAGGTGACCACCCCGGTGGGCCAGGCCATGGATGAGATGATCCGCTCCGGCCACTCACGGGTGCCGGTGTATGAAGAATCCATTGATAATGTGCTGGGTCTGCTCTACGCCAAAGATCTGCTCAAGATCCGCAGCGATGGCAGCGCCGACCTGCGCAAGCTGATCCGCCCTGCCTACTTTGTGCCTGAATCCAAAAAGGTGGATGACCTGCTGGCTGAAATGCAGCGCCGCGGGGTACACATGGCCGTAGTGGTGGATGAGTACGGCGGCATGGCTGGGCTGGTCACCCTGGAAGACATCGTAGAAGAGATCGTGGGCGAGATCCGCGATGAATATGACACCAGCGAAGAGCCCGCCATCCATCAGGTGAGCGAGGACGAGTACCATTTTAAAGGTCAGGTTTCGCTGGACGACGTCAACGAAGTATTGAATATCAACCTGGTCGCCGAAAACTCTGATTCACTGGGTGGCTTCATTTACGGCCAGCTCGGACGCGTTCCGCTGGAAGGCGACCGCGTGCAGATGGGCGACTGGGATTTTAAGGTTGAAGAAGTACGCAACCGCAGGATCATCAAGATCTGCGCAGAACGCAGCGGGCATCGCATGCAGGAGGAATCAAATGACATTGGAAGCATCTCAGCGACAAAAGCTGATTGAACTGGCCACCGCGGCCAGACAGTGGTCTTACTCGCCCTACTCGCATTACGCGGTCGGGGCGGCCTTATTGACGGCCAGCGGCAAGATCTATGACGGCGTGAACATCGAAAACTCTGCCTACCCCACCACCATTTGCGCCGAGCGCGTGGCCATTTTCAAAGCGGTTTCAGAAGGCGAACGCCAGTTTGAGGCCATCGCCGTGGCCACAGAAAACGGCGGCAGCCCATGCGGCTCCTGCCGCCAGGTGATGGCCGAGTTCGGCCTGGACATGCAGGTGATCGTGGTGGATACCAGCGGCAAGGTCTACCTGGATGGCACAGTGGCCGATCTGCTGCCGGGCGCCTTCACCCCCAAAGATCTGCTCTAACTTCACCCGGGAGGCAAATGCCTCGTACTGAACGCTCCATCAAGGTTGATGCGGTCATTCTGCGCCACAGTGATTACGGCGAAGCTGACCGCTTGCTCACGCTCTTTACGCGTGAGGCGGGCAAACTGCGTGCCATCGCCAAGGGCGTGCGTAAAATGCAATCGCGCAAGGCCGGGCATTTGGAGCCCTTCACTCAGGTAACGCTGATGCTGGCGCAGGGCCACGACCTGTGGATCGTCACCCAGGCAGAGGCCACCGAGCTGTTTCAGCCCTTACGCGAAAGCCTGCCTCTCATCGGCTACGCCGGCTATGTAGTGGAATTGCTGGACCGCTTTACCTATGAAGAAGGCCAAAACTGGCAGCTTTTTCAGTTGCTGGTAGAAACGCTCAAACGCCTGGCCAGCGAACCCGACCCCTTTGTTCCCATCCATTATTATGAGATGCGCCTGCTCGACCTGATGGGCTTTCGCCCCATGTTGTTCGAGTGCGCCTCCTGCGGCAAGGCCATCCAGCCGGAAGACCAGTACTTCTCCGCGGAGCGCGGCGGCGTGCTCTGCCCCGATTGCGGTCTGATGGTGAATCTGGTGCGCCCCATCTCCATGGACGCACTGCGCTATCTGCGCCACTTTCAGCGCAGCAGCTACAGCGAGGCCAAACGGGCCAACCCCGGCCAGGACACCCGCGATGAGGTGGAAGCCATTTTGAACTATTACCTCACCTATCTGCTGGAACGCAATCTGAACTCGCCAGAGTTTATCCGCCAGGTGAAGGAGTAGGGTTTACTTCCTAAGATCCTCTAATGCATTCGTGGCATGAATATTGGCCGCGTAATGTCATCGCGAGGAGCATGCTTTTGCGACGAAGCGATCTCCCCCAAAGCAAGATCGTTAGTAATTGCCGGAGATCGCCACGCCCTCTGCGAGGGCTCGCGATGACGGACGACTAGGTGCGTGTAATGCCGCAGTTTGGTGCGCCAGGGGCGCACCCTACAAGGTCTTATTCGCGCCTTCGCGTGAGATGAACCCGCAGGCAGCCTGAAAACAGGTTAAAATGGGAACGATCCAACAAAAAGGAAGGTCTGCCATGTTCAATTCTCCACATCGAAGATTCAACCC
>CAZWKK010000234.1:0-3681 GCA_964634855.1 uncultured Anaerolinea sp. | reverse complement strand
AAACACCTGGTAGAAAAACGCGGCATGACGGGTTCTGTGGTGCGCACGGTATCCACCACGCGCATGGTCGATCGATTGGCGAAGAAGTACGGTTTGACCGTGCATGAAACCCCGGTTGGCTTTAATCACATTGCCGATTACATGATGAAAGAGGATGTCCTCATCGGCGGCGAAGAATCAGGAGGCATTTCCTTCAAAGGTCACATTCCTGAGGGCGATGGTCCCATTATGGGCTTGCTGCTGGTAGAAATGATCTCTGCTTCCGGCACCACCCTGTATGAGATGGTGGAACAATTGCAAAAAGAGGTTGGCCCGGTATTCTACGAGCGCACTGACCTGCGCTTGAAATCTCCTGTAGCCAAAGACAAGATGACCCACCGCCTACTCAATGAAGCACCGCAAACCATCGGCGGGGAGAGCATTGTGGAAATTTCTTCTCTGGATGGAATTAAATACATCATGGCTGATGATTCATGGCTGCTCATTCGTCCTTCTGGCACCGAGCCGGTATTGCGCGTTTATGCAGAAAGCCGAACGCAGGATATGATGAAGGCTCTTTTGAGCTTTGGCGAAAATATCGCTGCCACAATTGCCTGACGATACTAATTAAAAGTAAAAAGGCGTTTTCTGAAAAAGAAAACGCCTTTTTTATTTGAGTAAGAAAAACTAATTAATGGGTGGCAGTTCTGATCTTGCGGCTGATGAAGATGATGGCAATGAGAACAGCAGCCAGTCCAAATACGCCCGGAAGCCCGAAGTCATCAGCAAAACCAGTGTTGGGCAGGTTGGTAGCTGTTGGTTGGGGCGTACCGGCAACCGCCATTTTGGTCTGCAGGGCAGAAACAGTGGCCAATTCATCTGCGCTGAGGCCGTCAGTTCCAGAAGCGCCGCCTACTTCAGTAGTGCTGGTTGCAATGACCACTACTGGAGTCTTGGTGGGCACGACTGCAGTGGGTGGGGGAGTAGCAGTAGCCTGGTTGGCAATAAACTGGCTGGTAGCGGCCAGGGCTGTGGCAGTATTGGCAGCATTGATCTGTGCCACCTGCTCCATCTGATTGGCCTGTTGCTGAGCGATGAGTTTGGGGGCAATGAGTGCTAAGAGTACCAATGCCAGCACAAGGATGGCGCCCATGATACCGATGGCGATGAGGAAATTTTTGCCAGAGGGCTTGTTCTCTGGCTCAGGCTCCGGCTCAGGAGCGGGGGGCAGCCCTGAGTTCGAACTGCCACCAATTTCGGGCTCATCATCTCCAAAGAGGCTGTAGCTAGGATCCAGATTGTCGTCGTCATTAAAGTTATTGAGTGCCATGGTTTCTTCTCCTTCGCGGGGATATCCGCAGTGTGGGATGCCCCACTTTTAGCTGGTAAAACCGATCACATCCAGGTTGGCTACTGGAATAATAATTCTCTCTTTATTATCCACCATAACGCTGGCAGCGCAAACCCGTAATCCATTGTTCATTTGGGTGAGGCCGGGCAATACTTTCTCAACCACGCCCATTTTTCCCAAATGTGGAGCAGCATGGATGCGCACCAGTTGACCGCGCGTGAGGCGAGCTGCAGAATTGGATTCTTGCGCTTCATCAGTTAGTGGAATCAAAATTTCTGGTCGATCTTCTGATTCGCTCCCTTTGAATTGAGCATTCAGGGTCAACTCCCGGCTTTTGTTGGCCGTCAGTAGTTTCCAGGCTCGCTCATTCATACCTTCCCGGCCAAACCCGTCCACCAGTAAGATGGGGTAGGGTTGCTTCATGGCACTTTCGCGTAAGTATGCGGGCATGGTGCCCAGGATCATACCGCCGATGGGCAATGTGGCGGCCAGATCCAATATTTTTGCATCGTTGCAGGTACCGCCCAGCAAGATCATGCCGCGGATGTTGACATCCAATGAATTAACCTCGATCTCACTGTTCTGGTTGCTGCTCTTGATGATGAGGTTGGAATTGGTCAATTTGTGGTTGCCCCAGGCGCCCTGAACCAATACACAGTTGATCTCGATCTCAACGCCGCGGTTGGCAATGACTTTGCTTACCACACCGGCGTAATTGGCCTTGAGACTGAGGGTTTCGCTCTGGGTCTCAATGAGGATCTGCCCATTGTTAATGGAAACGATCTTTCCCGGGGTCTGACAGCGGATCATTCGAGAGAATAACCCACCCGTTTCAGCCAGGAGATCATTTTTTGCAACGGTTTCGCCCACTTTCCGTTTGATCAAGGCAGCGGCGGCCTGGGCGTTGGCTAACCCCAAAATACGGACCACATCTACCAGATCATGGCGGGCAGGCAGGCTGACCTCGGCGACGACATCGTTGGGATTGACCTTTTGACCCACTCGCGCCACAACCGCTCCGTTGATCGGCAGCAGCCGCTCGCGGAAGAGGTGGATGGCAGGGTTGATCTGGGTCATTCGAGTGTACATAAAAACTCCCAATAGGAAGGTTGCAATTATTGTACCAATGAATTCTTTTGCAGCGCGTCTCGCCAAAGCTGGAAGAGGGCTCCTCGTTTGGCTTTATCTACAGGTAAAGTGAGTGGACGGCCGCGGGAATCGATGACGATACCGCACAGTCCGCCGCGCACTTTGAAGTTGGTCTCTGCCAGGTCAAAAGCAGCAATGCGAGCGGTTCGCCCGAGGGAAAGTTCCAGGGTGGCCGTTTCACCCACCTTCAATGGCAGGCTGGTGAGGGTTCCCTGTTTGATCTCAATGGTTTTACTCACCCGATCGCCTTTACGCAAACGGGCAGAAGCGATGACGCTGCCGTTCTTGATGGTGCTTTCCAGGGTAATGGCTGTGGCCAGGTTGGTGAATGCTTTGGTTTCCAGTACCTGCACCGGCAAAATGGGTAAGATCTTGGCTGTCGCGCCCAGGGTGGCTAACAGGCCATTTGCATCTAATACCAGGGTGGAAATCCCCTGCGGCTGTAAACCATCCAAAAGAGTGAGCAGGATCTGGGCAGGGGTACCGATTTGGGTAACGGCTGCACCGCTAAGGAGAATTGACTCATATCCCTTATCGATGAGCGCGCCCCGTTGTGCCAGTTCTTGCATGGTTCGGTGCAGTATCTGACGGGTGGCGGCTTGCTCAATGTGCAGCCCTTCATGGGTTACTGGTACAGTACCCGGGAAAAGCGTTTTCTGCCATAACTGGTCTTGCGCAGCTCCTTCATCGATCTCAGGGTTCAACCATTGGGCAATCTCTTCAAAGGGAGTGCTCTCCAAGAATGGCTGCAATCCCTGAGAAGAACCGAAAGGCAAAACATTTACGTTCACCTCGCCGGCACGGGCAGAGGCAGTAGTGGTGGAGCCTGCACCCAGATCAATGGCCAGAATTCCCTTTTCAGGATCGCCTACCTGGCTAAGGTAGCGTACAATGCGGCCAATTGCAGTGCCGGTGGGGCAGGGAGCATCACTGCAAATGGAGGCAAGCGAGTCGAGCCCGTTGACCTCATTGATGCGCATTTGCGTCACCACTTCAGAGAGGTCTTCAGCAGCCTGATCGATCTCTTCTTTATCCATCTCAGGTCGGATGTTTTGGGTGGTGGTCACTTTAGCCACCCCATCCAAAATCTCTTTGACGGGTTTAACTATCATTTGGTTACCAGAAAAGACCACAGGCGGGCGTTGTTCCAGTGGGATGAGACGCAGGATTGCGGCCAATAAAGTGGCCATCTTCTTGACAGA
>CAZWKK010000233.1:0-3684 GCA_964634855.1 uncultured Anaerolinea sp. | reverse complement strand
CTGGCTTTTTATCAGAAACACGGATACAGTCTTTTTGGTCAGCTAGAAGATCTGCCCCCGGGACACATCAAGTACTTCTTGCAGAAAAATCTGGTTGCGTAGAGTCGGGTTTGTTGCTGCGTGCACAATTCTTCAGGCAGGGGAAGTTTAAGCCCTTTTTTACTTGCATTTGGCTGCATCGCATGCTAAATTGAGTAAGTCCTTTGCTGATAAAACTGAATAGTAACGCATTTCTTAATAAGGGGATTTTCTATGAAGTACTTCAGGGTTGCGCTCGTTGTTTGTATTGTTTTGATGGCGGTTTTGTTGTCTGGTTGCCAGACCATTGCGCAGATCATTTCGCCTGCCACCAGCACGCCCACAGTGACTGCCACATTTACCCCCACCCAGACTTTTACCCCCATGCCCACGCCAACGCATACGCCTAAACCTACTGCCACGCCCACGTTGGCACCAACAGAAACACCCGTACCCACAAAGGTACCTACTCAAAAGCCGGTACTGCCAACCGTGGCTCCCACAACCTCAGATGGCGGTAGCGCCTCTGGTGGGGCTACCCCTGTGACCTGGCAGAACGAGACATCACACATCATTAAAGTGGTGGCCAATGGGCCAGCGAATTACACAGTGACCCTTCAGCCCCATTCTGAACAAATGGTCAAATGGGTGGCAGGGAACTATACCCTGTATTACTATCTGGATGGCAGCAGTACTGTGGCCGGCAAGGAAACATATACGGTCAAATCGGAGCAACATAACCTGCTGGTCCTGAACTTCAGGTAATCTAAGCCGAATACGAAAAAACAAATCCCAGGCATCACGCCTGGGATTTGTTTTTGTATAGGTGGAACCCCTACTTATTCTCTTGCCTAAGCAAAGTCTCCAGATCCTGAAGGTTTACTCGTGAGGTCAGATCAATGCTGAGGGGGGTGACGGAGACCTCTTTTTTCAGCTTCAAAACGTGAATATCTGTATCAGGTGTGTTCTGCTCTTCTGGCAGAACCTGGATCCTGGCATCCATCTGCGGCTGGCCAGTATTGGGGTCCTGTTTTACGATGGGATAAAAGTAGCGATTATGGCTGAGGCGGGTAATGTGCCAGGGGGTTTCTGGAGTGGCATGCGCTGGTACGTTGATGTTCAACACATTCACATCAGAAGGTAGGTTCTTTTCAAGCAGAAGGCGGGCAAATTTCTGGGCGAAGAAGGCGGCGGTCGAGAAATCAACATCACGAGAATAGCCAAACCAATCTTCACTGAGCAATTCCAGCGAAATGGCAATGGAAGGAATACCGACTGAAGCAGCCTCAATGGCTGCGCCAACTGTGCCAGACATGGTCACATCATGGGTGGGGTTTTCACCATAATTGATGCCTGAGACCACCAGGTCAGGCTTGTGCTTCATGATCGAAAAAATGCCGTATTGAGCGGCCTGGGTGGGGGTGCCATTGATGGCATAGCAAGTCCAAACCTGGTTACCGATCTGTAATTCGGTGGGTTGAATAGAGCCATCTGCTTTGCCAGCCAGGCTGCGTCCGCCTCCGGAATACTGTAACTGTGGCGCTGCAACTGTTACAAATCCCACAGTTGAGAGAGCTTCAGCGGCTGCCCATAAGCCAGGGGAGGAGATACCATCATCATTGGTGAGTAAGATCTGGGGGGATTCAATAATCATAATATTTTCTCGAAATTATTCTTTGCCCTTGATAACAAAAAGAGCGGTGATCGACCGCTCCTCATATGGTGCCCTCGGCAGAATTCGAATCTGCAACCTTTTGCTCCGCAAGCAAACGCTCTGTCCAATTGCGCTACGAGGGCATGACTCTTAAGCGGTACAAATATACCGCGTCCGTCTAAAAACGTCAAGGCAATGCTGAGTAGATCATATGAGGTTTTGTTAATCTGAATTGAGCCAAATTAATTGTTTTGGCTGTTAATGCTGATGGCACGTGTATTCTCTTCAATGGCCAAAAATACATTGATCAATTCACCCACCGCGAATAGCAAGATGCCGCTGACGGCGCAAGCAATGAAGACCAGTACTCCCAGGATTATTCCCAGCAATAATCCGGTGCTGGCCTGCAGTCCAATAAAACTGAATTGCTGGATGAGCTCGTCATTGATGGAAAAAGTAAGAGGAGCCACGATCAGGCCAATGGTGGCCATGATCAGATCTAAGACTGCAAAGATCTTGAGTGCCTGGCCAATGGAGCGTAAAAAATGAAACCGTTTTTCGCAGGGAGCTTTCATACTATGGGGAATTTTACCTGTGTTTTAATTTTCCCGCCATTAAATACCAAAAGCCAAGGTGAGGGGGGCACCCTGGCTTCTGATAACTCTATATTATCATGAATGTTGGGTTTTTGTTATGGATAAATTATCGATATTTTG
Organism: uncultured Anaerolinea sp.; assembly: GCA_964634855.1. Taxonomy (GTDB): domain Bacteria; phylum Chloroflexota; class Anaerolineae; order Anaerolineales; family Anaerolineaceae; genus UBA6107. The sequence continues at coordinate 1,296 of CAZWKK010000233.1, read as the reverse complement.
AAAAAATGTATTGAAATGAGATAAAAAATTGATAAATAACGCCCATTTTACAGATTATTTACTGTCATTTTTGAAAATGAAGCTAAAATTAGGGTAATTGGAGGGCAAAACCCAAATTTTGAGGAGTGGATTTTGCCTTAGATTGTGTATGAAAAGTAAAATTTCTGAAAATCATGCAGGATTAGAAAGGTTCTCAACGGGGGAGTTGGGATTCGATTTGACCAGTCAGATCAAAGTTGCACAGATCACAACATCAATTCCTACAAAAACAGGGTCTTCATTTTCCATTTCACCTGTTGGGGTGATGGTGCGCTTTTTGCTGGATGGAAAGATCCTGGACGCAAACGAACCTTTCGCTCAAATGGTAAACCATCCCTTGCAAGGTCTTTTAGGCAAGGATGTTTACCAGTTATTTTCCTTTGAAGAACCTTCAAATCTACAAAAAATCAAAAGCATACTCCTCAATGAGAATTATTTCACTACGAACGTTGAGCTTTTATTCGCAGATCTGAAGAGCCGTTGGTATACAGTCTTGCTTCAGAAACAGAAAAATGGACAAAATGAAGAAATTCAGCTGATTGGATCTGAATTGACCCGATCGATCAGATCCGATTCTGCTGACCATTTATATAAAGTGCTTTTTGATGCTTCTTCGCCAAATGAAACCCAACTTCAAACTATCATTCGCTCCAATTCTGAAATGCTCTTGTTAGTAGATGAAGAAGGCCGGATCATAGAAGCCAATCCTGCTTTGGTGAATCGAATGAATTTGGGTACCCAAGAGCTTCGCTCCATTTTTGAAATACATCCACCAGAAATGCGGGAGACCTTACAGCAATCCATTGCGCAATTGGAATTGCAAGGCAAGGTCAATTTGCAATTACCCTTACTGATAGGGAATGGCGAACAGATTCTGACCGAGTTGGAATTGGTGAAGGGGTTGTGTCAGGGGCGGCCTGTCATTAGCTGTCTTTATCGTGACTTTCGTCATCAGCAGCAGATTGAAGATCTGGAACGTGAGCGACGTAAGATGGCGGATGCTTTTGCTGAATCTGCCTTGGTGTTGAACAGCAGCCTTAACCAGGACGAGGTATTTGCTCACATTCTGGATATGGTGGTTAAGGTTGTACCCAACGCCTATACCAATATTGCTGTGCTGGAAGGGACGAAGATGCGCGTCACCGCCAGCAGAGGATATGAAAAACTGGGTATTAATGAACTTTTACACTCAAGGGTGATGGAAGCTGCCAAGTTTCAAAATTTAGCCCAGATGATCAAAACGAAAAAGGAATGTCT
>CAZWKK010000232.1:0-3724 GCA_964634855.1 uncultured Anaerolinea sp. | reverse complement strand
CGCCCACAGGCCGGCCAGCCAGGCATGCAAATCCAACGATGGCGTTGGGAGCGTAGCCAGCTTGCAGCTCGAGGAAGGAGCCCTGATCCATGATGGCTTCGATTGCGGAGCGCATGCTGTAGGGCAAAGTGGGATCCGAGGGGACGAGGTTGTTCAGCTCTTCGGAACGACGAGTTGGGGCATCCTGGGTGGGGCGTACAGGGGGCATGTCCACGTTGTTGGACGGCAGGTAGGAAAGTGCTTGCCGAGCCAAAGCGATGGCATCCTCGTCGCTCGCGCCAACCATGTGGCAATTGCCACTGGTGGTCAGGTGAACGTCGGCACCGCCGAGGGTTTCCGAATCGACTTCTTCGCCGGTGACGGTCTTGATGACTGCCGGTCCGGTCAGGAACATGTAGGATTTGCCCTTGACCATGATGATCAAGTCGGTGACCGCGGGGGAATACGAGGCACCGCCAGCACAGGGTCCCATGATCAGGCTGATTTGGGGAACAACGCCCGAGTAGATCGCGTTGCGCTTGAAGATCTCAGCGTAACCGCCAAGGCTTCTGACGCCTTCCTGGATGCGCGCGCCGCCGGAATCGATCATGCCGATGATCGGTGAACCAGTTTTGACGGCGAGGTCCATCACGCGGCAGATCTTCTGCGCGTGGATTTCACCAAGCGAGCCGCCCTGGACGGTGAAGTCCTGCGCGTAGACGTAAACGGTGCGACCATCGACACTGCCGTACCCGGTCACAACGCCGTCGCCAAGAGTATCATCGCCCTCGGGTGGGTTTAGCTGGGTGGTCATGCTGCCAATTTCGCGGAAGGTTCCGGGGTCGAGCAGCAAATTAATCCGCTCGCGGGCGGTGAGACTGCCTTTGGCATGTTGCTTGTCGATGCGATCCTGCCCGCCGCCAAGTTTGGAAGCTTCCTGCATACTTTTCAGCTTCTGAATTCGGGAATCTGCCTCTGTCATTAACTCTCCTTAATGATTCAAATATTACTCCCTCGCGGGAGTTGGATCAGGTGGGGATATTGTAACACTACATATAGTTAAGAGCCGGTTTAACTCGAGTAGAATATGAATAAAGAAATTCAATCGAGATGAAGCTGAAATGGATGATAACAAAGTCTTAATAGCAGCTGAATTTTATAGTATTCCTAATGATGTTCATGAATTGACCGTTACAGATGGTGAGCTGTTATTACCTAAAAAAGTTCCCGTCATTAACAACAAAGTGAAGACGATCAATGCCCGTGAGGATACACTCTACACAAACGGAACCACCTTAAACATGCTATGGGATTCTCTCCCCATGGAATTAATCCATAAATTTCAGTATTCAGTGGATGGAAATAAAAACTTGAAGCTTCAAATGGCAGGAAAAGGGATCACGGAGGTAAACAAGACACTCTTTCAGAACACATTTACGTTTATCTCTACTGCTATAACTTATCAAAAAGCAATTGTGATAGCTTCGGTCACTTTTCGCGAAAGTGTAACCTTTGTGCCGGAACTATTTAGTTACCTGAAAGAGTTAAACTATCTATAGTATGACAAACTGTATGTGGACTCCATACGAAACCCGGGAGGATAATCTGTTCTATTGGAATGAAAATCTCAATACTTGGCTAAGGCATTAATTTACTTCTCAGCGAGGGAAAGGAAATAAGTATGATTTCAAAAACTACCCGTAGAAGAGAAACAATTCTCAGATTGATAATCGTAATCGGAGTTATTCTACTCACTACGACTTGTCAAAAGAGCCCCGAAAATCATTCAGCAACCAGTGAATCCAGCCCAAGTCCTGCCGCCACCGCCACCGAGGAAGCCAAACAAACAACTGCTCCGACCGCTGATGTTAATGTGAGCGCAACGCTGCAAGAATCAAGGCATAACAGGGACGCGATTGTTCCCAGAATTTTTAACGTGCTTACCGCCGAAACCAACCAGGCAAAGGTGACTTTTGAAGTAAGCAAATCAACAGACCGGTCCAAAATCGATGAGATCCACGAGACCATACTCAATATGGTGGAACAAGTGCTTGACCGTTTTCCGATCAAGACTGCTGAGAAACCGGAGTTTTTAGTGCTTGAAAAGGACGGCTCTGGAAAACCGCTTGAACACCCTCAGTTTTACGGCAAGTGCACACTGATACCATATAGCGCCATTGAAAATGGGCAGCTACTGGAAATCATTGTCAAGGGAATTGCTTATGAAAGTGAACCCTGGGTGGCGTATGGGCTGGCAGGCATATTGTCTGGTGCCCAGGTTGAGGTGGACCTTAGTTTGATTCAGGATACAAACAAGCTGTTTCTCACGGGCATCAGTTACGAGGTAGAGTATGTAACAGACGATGACCTTGCAGCGTCCAAAGCTTTGGCTGGCGCTTTCATGCAATCCATCCTGTCTAATTATGGAGAGGATGTTCTGATGGAGCTAATTGAGAATTCCTCCAGCCTGGATGTATATGCTGCGCTGAAGGCATGGAGTGGGGAAACGAACGCGTATTATGATTTGCACCCTAAGCTATTGTTTGGCACCTATTCCTATTCTGACGCCCCAGGGTATTTTGTCAGAGTTTTTGATGGCAAATCAAACTTCTATTTCCGGATGGATCTCCCGGCAACTTCGCCGCTCAAGGATCCAAAAACTATCTATGCATTCCTCGACCGTTTCCACAGAGCCGTGGAAAAAATCTCAGCGTTTGCACTTGACAATCAAATCGATGTAATTGATTCGGGTTTCGACGTTTACACAAACTCTACTGATTATGACTTCAGAGGCGGTGTGGTTGAGGGTATGGAAATTAATTTTGGTCAGGATGGGTGGCGGCTTGGTCTGGAACACGAGGTGATACATGCCATGCTCGGACTCGGAGATCACGGAGTAGGGACGAACGAGAAGTGGCTTACTGAAGGATTGACAAGCCTTTTGGCTGATAAAGTAATTTTTGGACCAGAAATCTTCGAGATAGCTGGTCTTCAGGAAGTAAGTTATTACAATCTATTAAGGGATGTGAAAAACAATGTAGTTGACGATAGTTACTTCAGGCTTTCCGGTGCGTATGATTTCTATAAAAATGCGGTTGGGTATTACACCAAGTTTGCATCGTTGGAGGAGGAAAACGGGGAGCTAAACTATGAGGTCTACGTAGACAGCGCGGCATATGCCTGGATTGTCTATTGTGAAGAAGGACAGATATCTCCTGAAACCGCGATAATACCCACAATATCCTTACATAGGGTGCCCTTGATGTACGAAGTGTATTCATCTTACGTGAATTTCTTGCTCGAACAAAAAGGGATTCCGATCGCAGATTTGGTACATTACTATCAAACAGACATACCAAAAGAACTGACGGAATACACTGGCGAATGGCTGGAGTATATTCGTAGCAATTGGGAATAATTACCCCTTTGGAAAAAAGCTGAGCCGCAAAACCTGTTTCCATTCTTCATAAACGGAGTTGGAGATTTGAAAAACCATTCAGACGAATAAAAAAGAAAAGTTGGGAGCAAAGGTTGGCTTGGGCCGGCAGAACAACGCGAGTTACCTCTAAAAGCCTCTTTACAAGTACTTGCGTAGAGACCAGCGGTCATATCCCGTGCGCGACTTGTGCTCGCCACGACGTGGCGAGTATCTAGAGACCGGCATGAACAAGTAGAAAGCCTTCCCCTGGGGGAAGGTGCCCGCAGGGCGGATGAGGGTAAGGTAAAGTCCTTCATCAGTCTCGCT
>CAZWKK010000231.1:0-3736 GCA_964634855.1 uncultured Anaerolinea sp. | reverse complement strand
ATTATGGGAAAACCGAAAGTCTCATCTGATTGGTTGGCAGGCTGCGCTGGCTGTCACATGTCTTTACTGGATATGGACGAGCGGATCGCGAAGGTATTGGAATTGGCCGAGCTGCGTTCCACCCCAATTACCGACCTCAAACACCCGGATGAATCTGGTGTGGATGTGGGTGTGCTGGAAGGCGGCATCAACAACTCCTACAACGAAGAAGTTGCTGAGAATATGCGCAAGCACTGCAAGATCCTCGTGGCTCTGGGTGATTGTGCCGTCTTTGGCGGCGTTCCTGCCATGCGTAACTTCTTCACCATTGAAGATTCGCTCAAACGTGCCTACGTAGAAACCGAAAGCACCGATGAAAGCGGACACATTCCCAATGATCCTGAATTGGCTGTGCCCACAAAAGTGCGCGCGTTACAAGAGGTCGTTCCTGTTGATGTCTTTGTCCCGGGCTGCCCGCCAGATGCTGATACCATATTTTATGTATTGAGCGAACTCGCTCAAGGCCGCATCCCTGAGATGAAGGGTGACAAGCTCGACTGGCATTAATTTTAGGAGGATGAATAATGGTTGCACAAAAGATCACCATTGAACCTGTTACCCGTATCGAAGGTCACGCGAAAGTCACCATCCGCCTGAATGATGCCGGTAAAGTGGATCACGCGTACTTGCACGTTAATGAATTCCGTGGCTTTGAGAAATTCTGCGAAGGCCGTATGGTCTTCGAAATGCCGTACATTACCCCGCGTATCTGCGGTATTTGCCCTGTCAGCCACCATTTGGCCTCCGCCAAAGCCGGTGATGTTGTGGTGGGCGCCAAACCACCCCGCCCTGCCTCCCTGCTGCGTGAATTGATGCACATGGGCCAGGTTGTTCAATCTCATGGCATGCACTTCTTTGAACTAGCCGGACCTGATCTGTTGTTGGGCTTTGACAGCGACCCCGCCACCCGTAACGTGGCTGGCCTGCTGGCTGCCAACGCTGATCTGACCGTCAAAGCTGTTGAGCTGCGCAAATGGGGCCAGGAGATCATCGCCACATTGGGTGGTCGCCGCATTCACCCGGTTTTCGCCATTCCAGGTGGTGTAAATAAAGCCCTCAAGAAATCTGAACGTGATGCCATCCTGGCCGGCTATGATGCCGCCATTTCAACCATCAAAGTTGGCCTCTCCATTATGAAAGAATGGGCTGCCAATAACATGGAAGATATCAACAAGTTCGCCGTCTTCCCCACTGGCTACTTTGGCCTGGTGGATGATGAAGATTCTCTCGAACTTTACGATGGCAAGATCCGACTGATCGATTCCACCGGTAAACAACTGGAAAAATTTGAGCCCAGCAATTACCTTGATTACATCGCAGAACACGTTGAGAACTGGTCTTACCTCAAGTTCCCCTACTACAAAAAATTAGGCTTCCCTCAGGGCGTATACCGTGTGGGTCCTCTGGGCCGCTGCAATAACTCCGCCAAGATCACCACACCGCTTGCCAATGAAGAGCTAAAAACCTTCAAAGCTCTTAACGGCGGCAAACCAGTAGAAAATACGCTTTACTACCATTATGCCCGTCTCATCGAAACCCTGTACGCAGCCGAACATGTAAAGGATTTGCTGGATGATCCTGACATCATGAGCACAGATGTTTTGAACACCTGCCATGATCCTCAGCCGCATGGTGTGGGCGTCATCGAAGCCCCGCGCGGTACCCTTATTCACGATTACTGGGCGGATGAGAACGGCAAGATCCAGAAGGTCAACCTCATCGTCTCCACTGGCCATAATAACTGGGCTATGAGCGAAGCCGTAGACAGTGTGGCCAAGACCTACATTACCGGCCCTGAGATCAAAGAAGGCATGCTCAATCGCGTTGAAGCAGCCATCCGCGCTCACGATCCTTGTCTCTCCTGCTCCACTCATGCAGTCGGACAAATGCCGATGATCGTTGAACTGCGCAACTCGGACGATCAGGTGGTCCAAACAGTCACTCGTGACTGAGCAAGATAGTATTTGACCTCCCGAAGCGATGCCGGTAAACTGATACTGGCATCGCTTTTTACAAAGGATAAAGATTGAAAGCATTGGTTATAGCTTACGGTAATATTGACCGCCAGGATGATGGGGTAGCCTGGTTCGTACTGAAATCCATCATGGAAAAGATGGGTTATTCAGGTGAACCTACCATGGATGATGAATACCCAATTCAATTTAACAATATGGAATTCGATTTCCATTTGCAATTGACCCCAGAACTGGCAGATTCGATGGGCCAGTATGACCGCATCTGCTTCATCGATGCCCATACTGGCAATGTTCCCGAGGAGATCCATGTACAGGAAGTCACCCCGGTGTATCAATCATCACCCTTCACTCATCACATGACGCCATTTACCTTGCTTTCCATTTGTCAGGTGTTGCACCAGAAGACTCCACAGGCAATTCTCACTTCCATCCGCGGCTATGAGTTCAAATTCACCCGCAGTCTCTCTAGTGCCACCCAGGAACTGGTTGAACCCGCCGCTGATTTGATCGTCAAATGGTTATCTTCGCCCATGAGTTGATCAGGAGGACCTATGGCAATTCCCGGTAGTTCGGCTGTGCTTGGTTTCTCGCCCTCGGAGATGGCAGAAAAAGCCATCGCGAGCGCTCAGATTAAGGTGAACGCAGGCTTTATCAAACTTTTCCTGCTGGCGATATTGGCCGGAATGTACATTGCTTTCGGGGCTGTGTTTTCTGCCTTATCGGTGACAGGAATAGCTGGAGTATGGCCTTACGGTTTTGTGCGATTAGTCGCCGGGCTCACCTTTTGTCTGGGCTTGATCCTGGTTGTGATCTCTGGAGCGGAACTCTTTACCGGCAACAATTTAATGGTCATTGCCTGGATCAATAAACAAATAAACTTGGGTTCTATGCTGCGTAACTGGGCAATCGTCTATTTGGGCAATTTTGTGGGATCCTTGCTCATTGCCGCTTTGATCTTGCTCGGCAAAACCTACACAGCTTCAAATGGTGAATTGGGTAAATTGATGGTCAGTCTTGCGGAACATAAGCTAGGGTACACATTCCTCACCGCGCTGACCCTGGGAATTCTATGCAACATGCTGGTCTGTTTGGCAGTGTGGATGACATACAGCACACCTTCTACCAGTGGTAAAATACTTGCCATACTCTTTCCTATCACCGCCTTCATTGCCGCCGGATTTGAGCATAGCGTCGCCAATATGTATATTATCCCTGTCGCCATTTTGCTCAAAGGATTTGACCCCAGCTTCATTTCGACTCTTCAAATAGATACCTCCACACTTACTTGGGCAAATTTTTTCTTGCGAAATTTGCTACCAGTCACCCTGGGTAATATTCTGGGTGGCGCCGGTATGATTGGTGTTTTTTATGCCGTCATTTACCCGGCAAAAAAGAAAGATTAAAATAAAATGAATATGACAACAAGCTAAAGTGCAAGGACAGACTTCACTTTTCCTTGAATGATTATTTTGTTATTGTATTACGCAGATGACTAGACAAGACTTCAGAGATTAAATGACCAAGAAAAACGAAACCATTGAAGCATTAAAAAACATTCCAATCTTTTTGGATTTGAAACCCTTTCAATTATCCCGATTAGCAACCGCTTGTAGCATTTTGGAGCTTGCGCCGGGCTTTGTATTGATCACCGAAGGGGATTCCCTTGATTATTCCTATATCCTGATCGAAGGCGATATGACCGTGGAAGTTTTTGTCCCTTC
>CAZWKK010000230.1:0-3738 GCA_964634855.1 uncultured Anaerolinea sp. | reverse complement strand
GCGATCACGCGCGGGTCGCGGGCGAAGGCGGCATCAAAGGCGGCATTGAGAACTTCAAAACCCATCATTTTGGGTGGGTTTTCTGCGTAAACGGGCGGAATCACTGGCACCCGCAGGGGTGATTGGGGAGAGGAGGAGATCAAATCCGTGCTGTAATGCTCCAGATTTTCATCTCGAAGACCTTCAAAGAAAGTATCCAGGTTCTGGCGCGCCAGACTGGGTTCTGAACGCGTTTCCACCAGGGCAGGGTGCATTGTGCTAAGGATGTCGCCACGAGTCAGGTCCTGCAGATTGGCAAGCTTCTCGCTGGCTTCTTCAACCACATCCGCTTTTACAGTGGAATCGGCGAGCTGGTTGAGCAGGGTCACTGCCTGGTCGCGGATCTCACGGATCGGCGCCTGGAAAGCTTCCCAGGCAGCTCTTCGTGCATTTTCCACGGTTTCAGTATCTTCTGTTTGCCAGCTTTCCAGATCTGCATCGCTGGCAATGTTTTCGGCAACGATCCATTTACGGAATTGGGTCAGGCAATCAAACTCTGCTTCCCAGGCCAATCGTTCAGCCGTTTTGTACCGCTCGTGTGAGCCGGAAGTGGAATGACCCAGTGGTTGGGTGGCTTCGGTAACGTGCACCAGGGCAGGGATGTGATGCTTGCGGGCATTCTCAGCGGCGGTTTTGTAAACATCAACCAGCTTCTCATAATCCCAGGCGCGGACGGAATACAGGTCGTAACCTTTATCGCATTCATCTGCCGGGCATGGGTCGCGCTGGAACCCCTGCAGAATGGCGTAGATGTTCTCTTTGACCATCTGGAATTGATTGGGCACCGAAATGCCGTAGCCATCATCATAAATGGTAATGATGGCCGGTGCATGGAGAACGCCAATGGCATTCACCGCTTCCCAAAAGTGACCTTCAGAAGTGGAAGCATTGCCAATGGTCACCCAGGTGACCTCATTGCCGTTGTTGGAAAATCCGTTGAATTGTTTGAGCTCATCCAACTTTCGATAGAGAACAGATGAGTAAGCCAGGCCTACGGCACGCGGCATCTGCGAGGCTGTTGAGGCAATGTCTGCCGAGGTATTAAACCGTTCTACCTGGTTGAGCCAATTGCCATCTTTATCGATCAGGGGAGAGGCGAAGTGGTTATTCATGCTTCGGCCACTAGAGTTTATTTCCTGGGTTGGATCTGGGTTGGCGTAGATCTGGGCAAAGAATTGTTCCAGGGTGAGGAGGCCGGCTGCCATCATCCAGGTTTGGTCGCGATAATAACCAGCACGCCAATCTCCTTTTTGGAAGGAATGGGCAATAGCGATCTGGGCCAGCTCTTTGCCATCGCCAAAAATACCAAATTTCCCTTTTCCGGTGAGTACCTCGCGTCTGCCAATGATGGAGGCTTGACGTGAACGAAATCCGAGCCGGTAATCTTGTAAGATCGTTTCTCGGTTGAGTTGAGTAGCTTTCTTTTGCGTCATTGGGTTCTCTTTTCTTATCTCAGCCTGATTTTCTTGGATTGGTTATCATCAATCAATGTCAGGCGTAATAAATGGTTTAGTATCCTCTTCAACTTAATTCCCCAAAGTCTTGCATGGTTCCTTGAAACCTGGTCAGAATCAGTTTGTTTATATTATCCACTAATAATATAAATATTATCTTAATTATACAAAATATTCCTGTCATTTTCCAGAAGACGTATTACAAAAAAACTACCACAAGGGTAGTTTCTCTTTAGAAAATAAATTGGCTAACTAGATGAGGTAGAGAAGATTGGCGAGTAGGAGAAGCAAGCTAAAGTAAAATGCAATCAAGCCTGTGTTCCCTAGTGCTTTGTTCAAAGGTTTACCGGTGACCGTGAAGATGATCTTGAGGGTGGAAATTGCCAGAGGAAGGCTGATAAATACAGCTAGCGCGCTCCAATGGAGGGTACCGGTCAAGACCAAAATTGCTATAAATAGATAAGGAAGCAGGATGCAAAAAGTATATTCAACTTTGGCGAATTTTTGACCCAATTTGACAGCAAGCGTGTTCTTGCCTGCAATGCGGTCCGCTTCAACATCACGCAGATTGTTCACTACCAGAATACCAACGATGATCAGACCGATGGGAATTGACAATAAAACAGAAATCTCCGATAGGCTGCCTGCCTGGACAAAAAAGGTGCCCATGACGGCAACCACGCCAAAGAAGAGAAAAACAAAAACTTCTCCCAGACCGTGGTATCCAAGCGGGTAGGGACCTGCTGTATAAGCGATTGCCGATAGAATGGCCAACACTCCTACCAAAATGACCCACCAACTGGAAGCCGCTGCCAATGCCAAGCCGATAAGACCAGCCAGCGCAAATACGATGCACATGCCAACTTTTACTTCTTTGGGGGAGAGCAAACCCGACTGGGTGACGCGGGTCGGACCCAGCCGTTCGCTGGTGTCTGCTCCTTTCTCAAAGTCGAACACATCATTGGCCAGGTTGCTGCCGATCTGAAGCAGGAGCGCCACAAACAGGGCTCCCAACGCAGGTAAAAACCTGAAATGGTGCGCCTGTAACGCAACAGCAGTACCTGTTAACACACCGGAAACGGCCGCGGGCAAGGTACGGGGTCGGATGGCCAACCACCAGGCATGGATTTTGTTGGATGAAAGAGAAGTATTTTGATCCATATTCGGTCTTGAGATTTTAATTTTCATCATTATAATTCAGCCTTGATGAAATCTCTTCCTGAACCCGAATTTAAAGCCAGTTACGTCAAAGATGTGTTTCGCCGCATTGCCCCCCAATATGACCTGATGAACAAGCTCATGACGGGAGGGTTTGATATTGTATGGAAAAAGCGTGTAGTCAAATTATTACAGGTGAGTAGCGGCCAAACTCATCTGGACCTTGGAGCCGGTACTGGTGATCTGGCAAAGATGGTAGCCAAGAAATACCCGGAACTTCATCTGGTGGCCGCGGATTATTCATTTTATATGATGCTATCCGGTCGGGGAGGGTGCAGTTTTCCATTTGTGAACGCCGATGCCATGCAGACCCCGTTCGCTGATGCTTCTTTTGACCGGATATCCTCAGGGTACCTGCTTCGGAATGTGAGTGACCTCGACAGAACCCTGAAAGAGATCTACCGCCTGCTCAAGCCAGGTGGACGGTACGTGAACCTGGATACAACCCAACCCGGGAAAAACATCTTATCGCCTTTGATTCATTTCCACATGCATCACGTCATCCCTTTCATTGGAGGCTTGCTCTCAGGTTCAAGGGATGCTTATGAATATCTGCCTGATTCCTCTGAAAATTTCCTCAAGGCTGAACTTCTAGCAGAACGTTTTACCTCGGCCGGGTTTACAGAGGTAACCTTTACCCGACACATGTTTGGGACCATCGCCATCCACTCAGCAAATAAACCAAATTAAGAATATTGATTATTCAAAAGACGCCTCCTCGGGCGTCTTTTTTGTTAACAAGGCATTAACCCAATGTTTGACTCCCCTTAATTTGACATGGCTAATATTGAGAAAACGAAAAGGTATCTTCTGGAGGAGACAAAAATGTCTTTGATACTGTTCTTTATCGTCCTGTTGGCACTTGTAGTGGTCTTTGGAATTGATATCAATCAAAAGCGCAGCATTTCTTAACAAGACGTTAACCTCGTGTTTTCTGGCGCTTAAACAACGCTTGATAGACTTACATCAGAAACAAATTCTAAGGAGAAAATATGCGTAAGAGTTTAGTTGTTTCATTGTTCGCCCT
>CAZWKK010000229.1:0-3755 GCA_964634855.1 uncultured Anaerolinea sp. | reverse complement strand
GTGAGGTCAGTGCAGATGAAGTGATTGAAAGATCCAAAAGCACCTCACAAACACTTTAGTATTGCATCCTTACAAAAGAACAATCGCCGCGATTTCTCTGCGGCGATTGCTTGTTTAAATAATATTGACCAGGTTGTCACGCCTTGGTTTCGGCTCTGGGAATTCAGCTTTGTAGCCAAGTGAGAGGGTACAGACGTGCTTGTACCCCGTCGGGAAACCTAGCTCACGGGCTAAAGCACCGTCTTGATCAGCATTGAAGAGGATCACCGAAGAGGTCATGATGCAAGAACCCAGCCCCAGGCTCTCCGCAGCCAATGCCATGTTTTCAATCGCGATGCCGCCATCGATGAGCGCAGAACGTACCTTCTCATCAGCAGAGAGGAAGATCAATACCGGCGCATTATGAAAAGCTACAAAACCTTCTGCACTGGCTCGTTCAACCATGGCCGGCACCCCAGAGTTGAGCATATTTTCTTTCATGATGTCGCGTAATTTCTTCATCAGCTGCGGGTCTTTGACCACAGTAAAATGCCATTCCTGCTGGTTCATTGCACTGGGAGCATAAATGCCAGCTTCAAGAATCGCCTCAATGGCTTCGTCACTGACCGGATCCTGAGTGTAGTTGCGGATGCTGCGGCGATTGTGGATCACTTTTAAGATTTCGTTATCCATGATTGGCCTCGATATTTAAATTAGTGAGACAATTATAGGAGTTTTTTGTCAGAATTATGATACATTAAGTAAACAAGGCGCTCCATTCTCGAGGCGCCTTGCTTTAATCATTATCTTCAATTTTTGACTCATAATAACATTCCATGAGACACACAATCATTTTTCCGATGAAAAGCTTTACCGGTTCACCTTCATGCAATGGACCACAACCCATATAATAAGTGAAGACAACATTAAAACACGGAGAAGACAATGAAAAAGACAAGCCCCTTATTAGAAATGATCCTTGTTATGCTAATAACCGTACTTGGAATGTTCTTGATCCCTTCCTTAAAAACGATCTTTGCCTTCATTCCAGTCGTTTATCTTCTGGTCGAACGAAGGCTTAGAAAAAGAAGCTGGGCTGATCTTGGCTTTAATCTAAAGTCAATTGGCCCTGAGATCTTCCATTCCTGGGGGTTATTTGTTTTCCTTGGTTTCATCATTCAACCACTTACGGCCATATTGGCAAAATTATTCTTACCTGAATATTTAGTTCATGTTCAGGCTAGATTGCCATTCTCAACCGGGATGACCTGGATGATTCTGATCCCCTTGTTAATGTTCTCTCTACTTGCCGAGGAAATGACCTATCGTACATTGCTGCAGGGTCGGCTAGCCATGTTCATAACCACGCCCCTGGCAATATTGATCGCTTCAATTGTTTTTGCTTTTATGCACTATTCCCCCGGCCCAGTTTTAATCTTAGCCGTTGATCTTGGAATGATCTTTATTGATTCAATCTTGTATGGCGTGCTTTTTGCGCGCAGTAAAAATATTTTGGTCGTATGGTTGGCACACCTTTTGGGAGATATTTTTGGACTCTTAGCCCTAACGCTATTATAAAAAAAAGGCGCTCCGATTACGGAGCGCCTTCTTTTTTCGCCTTTTTCATTTTCTTTTGCACCAACTCATTGAAAACCAACGAGAGCACCACGATGCCGCCGCCGATGAGCAGATTACCCCAATTAGCCTGCTCGCCAAAGACCAGAAGTGAGACGGCCACGGCCAGAGGGATCTTGAGGTCGTTAAAGATGGCTAATGCCCCTGCGTTGACCTGCCTCGCACCGAGGTTCCAGAAGAAAAAGCAGATGCCTGAGGCGAAAATGCCCAGATAGGCCAGCGTCCAGATCTGCTTGCTGGTAAGGGCAATGGAGTACAGCGGGGTAAAAAAGAGTGTGACCAACCCGGTGACCAACACTGCGCCCAGGTAGAGAATGCCAAAGACATCGCGGTCTTTTAGGTCTTCCGCGGAAGACATCAGCTTACGATAATACACCTGACCAAAAGCAAAGGCCAGGTTGGAAACCTGCACCAGCAGAAAGCCGTTCAGGATCCCGCCAGAAAGGGGCTGCCCGCTCTCCACCACCCAGGTACCCAGCACGGCCAGAGCAGCCGTCACCAGATGGACAGGATTGAAGCGTTTTTCAATGGCATCATTGATGAGTGTCACATAAATGGGGGTAAAAATGGTGAACAGCGCCACTTCATAAGCTTTGAGCGTCTTGAAGGAGGCGATGTAGGCAATATACATCACGCCGAATTGAAAAATGCCCGTCAGCGCCAGTTTCCAGCTTAATTTAAATCCGGTCTTCTTGAACCGGATGAACGGCAAGAAGACCAGAAATGAGAATGCCATACGCACAAAAGCGACGAAGTTTGAGTCAACCCCGGTGAGGTTCCCTTTGATCAGTCCAAAAGAGAACGCCCAGGCCAACGATACCAATAATAACCACACCATCTCAACCTCTAGTAAACAGGATTGTTCCCATTCTACTCAGCGGTGGGGGTCTCGTTCAAGTGAGATTCATCCAGTTTGGCCGGACCCTTGTCATGCACACCAGCTTTGGGGTCACGCAAAAAAGTAATGACACCTACGCACAGCACCAACAAGACGGAAGCCAGCAGTAAGGATGGGGTAAACGATCCGTCTTTCGTCTTCATGGCTTCCATAATATAAACAAATACAACGGAAGCCTGGCCGAACAACTGCATCAGACCGTTGGAAGTACCTTCCGGCGTGGGCTGGGTGATCTCGGTGGCAAACTGCATGGCAATGGGGCTGGCACTGACCAGGAAAAAGCCAAGTCCAAAGGAGCTGAGCATCAGCAGCGGCAACCAATTGATGAAGATAAGCCCGATCAAGAAGGGCACTGCCAAAGTAACGCCAATGAGCAGGTATTTCTTGCGTTTGTGTTCTTTGTCAGATAAAGCAGGTAGCACAATGGCGCCCACAATCCCGCCTACCAGCATCAGCGCACCCAGGTCACCTGCGATCGTGGGGGCAAACCCTCTTGGACGCACAATACTTTCGATCCAGGTGGTCAGGCCGTTGAAGATGGCCATGCCCAGAAACTGAACAAAGACCAGCAGCCAGAAGTTGCGGTTGGAGATGGCATTTTTGAGGCCGTCCAACACCAGGGCACGCACCTTCTCCTCTTCCGGGGAAGGCGGCGTAGGTGGATAATCGCGGGCAAAGATCACAAAGACCAATGCAGAAAATGCGGCAATTGCACCGTAGATTAACTGAATAGTGGCCACGCTCATGGTCAGCTCGAAGATGGGTGTCAACACCATGCCCAGGGCAATGCCGATGAGGCCTGAGAGGGTAACGAGCCCAACCGCGGTGGCACGGAATTCTTTTTCAAACCAGTGAGCCGGCAGGGTGGTCCAGGAATTCATCAGCAGCGGTTGGCCAAAGCCGATACCGATGGTGCTGATGAGCACCAGCGTGTAGTTTTGCCCAGCCAGACCGCGCAACACGCCAAAAACGCCCATCAAGATAGCGCCAATGGCAACCGATTTGCGAAAGCCCAGGGTGTCGATCATCCAGGAGGCCGGGATGGATAATGGAATGTAAACGATCATGAAAGACATCGCCAAAAAGCCAATGTTCAGATCGGTAACGCCATAGAATTTGGCGGCCGGGCCGGTGATGGGCGCGTATGAAACCCACAACAATTGCACCATCAGGTTGACAAACATAAAAACCGCCAGGACGACCCAGCGGTAAGGGTACAGCCGGTTTTCTTGATTTTTCATAA
>CAZWKK010000228.1:0-3769 GCA_964634855.1 uncultured Anaerolinea sp. | reverse complement strand
GCGGCGTGCAGGCTGACGGCCAGATTGATCTGGTGTTTCTCTGAGGCAAAGCGTTCGATCATCGGCACAAGGCCTACGGTGGAAATAGTAAAGCGGCGGTGCCCCAAGTTATAGCCAGTTGGGTCGTTGAGCCGTTCAATGGCGCCGAGTACGGCCTCATAATTGTGGAAAGGTTCTCCCATGCCCATGACAACGATATTGGTGACCATTTTCTCTTCGGCTTTCAAGATGCGGGCATAATACAACACCTGTTCCACGATCTCACCGATACTCAGATTACGTTTGAAACCCATTTGACCTGTGGCGCAGAAGGAGCAATCCATGGCACAACCGGCCTGGGAAGAGATGCACAAGGTCTGGCGCTCATCGTAATACATCAACACCGCTTCGATAGCGCGTTGATCCTTCAATTTGAAGAGCGTCTTAATGGACTGGTTATCTGAGGAAGCCAATTTTTTGGCAGGTTCCAGAGAGGTGAAAGAGAAACTCTCACTCAGCTTTTGGCGTAATGCCTTGGGCAGGGTCGTGATCTCGTCCGGGTTGGCTGCCAGATCGTGGTAAATAGCCTGCCAGATCTGTTTGGCGCGAAAGGCTGGTTCGCCCATCTGCGTGAGTTGGGTCTGCAGATCGACGAAGGAAAGGTCATAAAAAAGCGGAGTAGAGGTTTGCACCTAGATCAAGTCTCCCAATTCAGGAACGATCAGGTCAATGGCAGGTTGCCAGGCTTCCCCTTCAGCGCGGCTGGCGATGCCAGAAAGCACCAGGGCTGTACGCAGCCCAGCCTGTTGCCCACCCAAAATATCCGTTTCAATGCGGTCGCCGACGGCCAGCGTTTCTTCTGGTTTTGTGCCCAGGCGTTCCAAAGCGAAATCATACAGGGTGGAGCTAGGTTTGCCGGCGATGATGGGTTCCACATCGGTGGCAGTGGTGATGGCAGCCAAAATGGCGCCAGAGCCGGGGATCAGCCCTTCGGGAGTGGGGAAGGTACGATCCGGATTGGTGGCATAGAAGGGAACCCCACTGCGAATGAGCAATGTGGCGATCTTCAGCTTCTCGAAGGTGATGTTGCGGTCCACGGCGCCGACAACGGCGATGGTATCTTTTTCGGAGATGGTAAAACCCGCTTCCTCGATGGTCAATTTCAGACTGGGTTCACCCACCACGTAGATGGATCCGCCGTTTGGGAAGCGTTTTTGCAGCAAATAGGCCACACCCATCCCTGAGGTGATGATCTGATCATTGGACACAGTGGCACCCAATCCGGCCAGCTTTTCTACGTACTGCTGCGGGGTCTTGGTGGAGTTGTTGGTGGCCATCAAAACCTTGAGACCGGCTTTCTCAAATTTGCGAAAGTTGGCGTTCAGGTCGCCGATGGCTTCGTTCTCACGCCAGAGAACGCCATCCATATCCAGAACCAGGGCTTTGATGTTGTCGAGGTGTCGAATTTGCATTTGTGTCTCCAAAAAACAAACCGGATAGCCAATGCCACCCGGTTTGTTCGTTTTGATGAGAATTACTGCTTGGGTGGGGTCAGAACCTGATCCACCAGGCCGTAATCTACGGCTTGCTGTGCATCCAGATACTTATTGCGGTCAGTATCGTGCTCCAGAACGTCGATAGGCTGTCCAGTGGCATCAGAGAGGATGCCCATGAGGCTGGCCTTGAGGCGCAGGATCTCTTTGGCCTGGATCTCGATATCGGAAGCCTGTCCTTCTGCGCCACCAAGGGGTTGGTGCATGTGGATGGTGGCATGGGGCAGAGCATAACGTTTGCCCTTGGTGCCGGCGGCTAGTAGAACGGTGCCAAATGATGCGGTCACACCCACGGCCACGGTGCTGATCTTGTTAGGGATCATCTTCATGGTGTCGTAGATGGCGAGGCCAGAATAGATCTGTCCGCCGGGGGAGTTGATGTACATCTGGATGTCGGCTTCAGGATCTTCGCGGCTCAGCACCAATAATTGGGCCACAACAGCATTGGCAACCTGGTCATCAATGGCAGTGCCAAGGAAGATGATGCGTTCGCGGAAAAGCAAAGAATAGATGTCATAAGCTCGCTCACCGCGTCCGGAAGACTCGATGACCATGGGAATGACTGATTTAAAATCGGGTAGTTTCACGTTACCTCCTGTATTGCTGTCCATCATACACCACGAATATCTATTTTTTATCAGATTTCTTGGCTTTTGAGGCTTTTGGGGCAGTTTCTTCGCCCTTTTCAGCGGATTCAGCAACAGGTTCAGATTCTACGGACTCTTTTTTGGCAGATTTCTTGGCTTTGACAGGCTTTTCAGCTTCACCTTCAGCGGCTTCTGCTTTGGGCTCATCGGCTTTACCAGTGGCGATGTCTTTGAGGCGTGCCAAAACGTTGCGGTTGAGCAGGCGGCTGGCGGCTTCCATGGCGATGGCGTTGGCCATTCGCTCTGAACGCAGTTCCTTCTGCAGTTTCTTCATATCAGCACCGTAAGACATCTCATTGATGATGGCTTCGAATTCCTTCTGCAGGTCTTCGTTCTTGACCTGAACTTCTTCTTTGCGGGCCAATTCATCCAGGACGAGGGAGCGTTCCAGGCGGCGTTTGGCGGCAGGTTTGACTTCTTCTTCCATCCAGGTTTCTTTGTCCTTCTTGAGGGTCTTCAAGTAGGTGTCCAATTCCATGCGCTGGTTGGTAAGATCTTGTTGGATGGCTTCTACAACGTGTTCCATCTCGTGCTCAAGAGTCTGAGGAGCGTATTTGACGGTGGCTTTCTTGAGCAGATCATTGATCAGTTCATCGAAGTAACCGCGTTCGTATTCGGTCTTTTCCTGCTCTTCGAGCTGGGTTTTGACAACGTCGCGCAAGTTCTGTACGTTCTCAAAGCTGCCCAGGCTTTGGGCGAACTCATCGTTCACTTCGGGCAGGGTGAGGGTCTTTACCGATTCGATGACAGCGTGGAATTCAACTTCTTTACCACGCAGGCGGTCATATTTAGAGTCCTCAGGGTAGGTATATTTGAAGGTCTTCTCATCTTTTTCTTTGAGACCCTTCAGATTGTCACCAAAGCCGGCATAGGGGAAATCGTTCTCTTCGGGATCGTTCTCACCAATGACCACCTGGGTGGGGGAGTCTTTGAGGACTTCGGCTTTTTCGTCGCCTTCAGGTTTGGTAAGGACGGCGTCCAGCTTCAGATAGACCAGATCGCCTTCCTTGGCGGGTTTATCAGAGGGCTCAGCGGTGGCGTAGTTGCGGCGCATGCGCTGAATGAACTCATCGATCTTCTTTTCAGCAACGGCTTTGAGAGAATATTTCTTGCGCAGAGTTTTGTAATCGCCCAGCTCAACAGTCGGTTCAAGGGGGATGATGAAGGTGGCTTTGATGGGATCGCCTTCGCTGATCTCTTCCAAAGAGCCGGGAGCAGCAGGGTTGATCTTGGCTTCATCCAGGATCTTAGGGTAAGAGTCATCCACGAGCAGGCCTTTGGCCTCGTCGGTGATGGCTTCTTCGCCGTAAAGGCGAACGATCACATCGTAGGGGGCTTTGCCGGGGCGAAAGCCGGGAATCTTGGCGCGTTCAGAGAGTTTGCGGGCTGCCTGATGTTTAAATTTCTCGAGGGCATCGGCTTCAAATTCAGCGATCACCTTCATCTGATGATTATCGAGGAGTTGGGTTTCGAGTTTCAAGGTTCATTCCTTCTTTTCTAAAATTTTCTCTTGAGTGGGGAAAGAGGGACTTGAACCCTCACGCCTTGCGGCACATGATCCTAAGTCATGCCTGTCTGCCAATTCCAGCA
>CAZWKK010000227.1:0-3812 GCA_964634855.1 uncultured Anaerolinea sp. | reverse complement strand
GCTTGTTTGTGCTTGGCACAAACCTCGTCCCGGTTCACTCGCAAAGCACCACTTCCTTGATGATCTCACCTGATAGTTCTGTATTGGATACATGCGAAGAGATCGAGATCGCTGTCAGGGTGGAGAACGTTACTGACCTTACGGCTTATCATTTGGAGATCACTTACGATCCGAATGTGATCGAGGTAATTGGTGTGCGGAATGGCGATTTTCTCAGCGAAGGGCTTTATGAGCCCACCAATGCCATCAATGTTGACCTGGGGCAGATCACCTTTGGCATGGCGCAAAAGAATTCTGACGAAGATCCGTTGGAACCCAAATCTGGTAGCGGTGACCTGATCTACATTAAGATCCGTGCCAAACAGGTAGATGCGTCTGTTGAATTCTCCATCAGCTCCAACAGCGTATTGGTCAATTGGCCAGATGCTCAGGCGATCGCGTATGATTCGTACTTGGGTACTGTTGCCACGCAGAACTATACCAATGTGGTACAAGA
Organism: uncultured Anaerolinea sp.; assembly: GCA_964634855.1. Classification (GTDB taxonomy): domain Bacteria; phylum Chloroflexota; class Anaerolineae; order Anaerolineales; family Anaerolineaceae; genus UBA6107. The sequence goes on along the minus strand of CAZWKK010000227.1, from coordinate 3,316 downwards.
CTGGTATCTGGCTGAGGGGTTTACCGGCAACAATATGCAGACCTTCATCTTGGTGCAAAACCCGGGCACGCAGACCGCGCAGATCTGTGTGGCGTATATGCTGCAAGGGGGAGGGTTGATCTATAAGAAGATCGAAGTCCCTGCAGAATCGCGCTACACCATCGCCACCCAGGATGCTGATCAGGTTGGGACGGGTGTCGCCTTTTCTACCAAGTTATCTTCTTCACAAAACATCATCGTAGAGCGCTCTATGTACTGGCCGAACGGTGAGGGGACTCAGGGCGGCCACGCCTCCACCGGGGTCACATCTCCTGCGCTGCAGTGGTATCTGGCAGAAGGCTATACTGGCGCCAATTTCCAAACCTATATTCTCATCCAAAACCCTACAGAAACTGATGCGAATGTTGAGATCACTTATATGCCGGATAGCGGTAGTAATGTGGTCAAAACGCTGACCGTAGCAGCCAAAAGCCGTTTTACAATCGTTACCGGTGATGGCGATGCCGCTGGGCCTGGATTTGGACCGGATAAAGCATTTGCTACCAAAGTGACTTCAACCAATGGAGTCCCCATCGTCGTGGAACGGGCTATGTATTTTGCCAATGAAGGCACAGAAGCCATGGGGGTAACCACCCCTGGCAAGTACTGGTTCCTGGCAGAAGGTTATACGGATCTCGGTTTTAGAACTTATATCCTAATCCAAAATCCCAATTCGGTCAGCACAACGGTGACGCTGATCTATATGCTGCCGAATGGCACAACCAAAACCAAAAAGGTCACCGTCGCTGCCAACTCACGTTTTACGGTGGTAGGCGCAGAAGATACTACCTTCGGGATCGGTGTTGGAAAAACTTTTTCCACCACCATCCAATCTACACAACCCATTATTGTTGAGCGTGCCATGTACTGGATGAACGGTGATAACACCCTCGCCGGTCATGACAGCCCTGGTGTGACCGGAGCCGCCCTCGCATGGAACCTGGCAGAAGGCTTCACCGGTGCTGGCTTTGATACTCGCATTTTGATCCAAAATCCCAATAGCAGCGCCGCGCACGTTACGATCACTTACATGAAGCAGGGTGGCGGTACCGTGACCAAGACCGTGACGATCAAGGCCCATGCCAGGTTCACCATCATTGGGGCAGAAGGCCAGGACGATAAATGGGGTATCGGGGCTGATCTGGCCTTCTCGACGCATATTGAATCTGACAAACCCATCATTGTTGAACGGGCGATGTACTTCCCTGGCGGTGGGCATGGCACAACAGGGGTACCCGAATAATGATAGATCACGAACAGATCAAACGAAATAACCGAAAGACGCTTATTCTCATCATTGCTTTGGTGTTAATGGCCACATGTTTATTGGTTTTGGGCATCTGGCAGGCCTTGAAACGCCCGGAGATGAGCAAAACCCAGGTGGCGCCGGAATTGGGCCAAATGACCGGTACTTTGGCGAACGGCAAAGAATTGCTCCTCAAAGCTGATTCGGGCATCTCTGTTTACATCTTTGGCTGCCCTACCCAGGTGAATGGAAATGTTGTCATGACCCCAATGGGACCGTATACCAACGAAGAGGTGGCCGCCGATAACATCTGGACCCGCCCCAGCACGGTGAATGTTAGCTTTACAACCGAGAGCAACAAAGCCTCCGCCCAGTTTTCTGATCTGTGTACCATCCGGGTTTGCTTTGTTTTGGATGATGAACAGTGGAAGCATTATGAGATCACACCTGAAGACCTGGGTGTGCATTTCCTGGAAACGGAAGCAGAAACAAAGGCTTTTTGGTCGCCGTTGTTTGCTTATAGCGTGATCGCAACAAAAGATCTCTGCGCTGACTACCATCGTTTGGGTCTTTACGCCCTGGCAGTCAAAAATTTGCCGGCGCCAGTTACCGGCGGTCTTTATGAACCCGGCCAGATCAATATCACCGCAACCCCAACCGAACCCGGTTTGTATGAGCCATAGACCTGCTTTTAAATGGCAGGAAGTGCTTTTTAGCGGGGAACTTCTATCAGGCGTGGCGTTTTGTATCTACCTGCTCACGCTCTGCCCGGGTGTTTATGGCTTTGATAGCGCTGAACTGGCAACAGGGGTCTTTACCCAGGGTATCGTCCATCCACCTGGTTTTCCCTTGTATATGCTCGTGGGGAAGCTGTTTTCCGTCTTACCGCTGGGATCTGTCATTTTTCGGCTAAATTTGATGTCAGCCGTTTTTGGCGCTGGGACGATCTACTTTCTCTTTCGCGGATTGACCGAATTATTTCAAACCAGATGGATCGCCTGGGTGGCTTCAGCATTCTTGGCTTTTTCCATTTATTTCTGGCAAATGTCTCTGGTGGCAGAAGTCTACACCCTGCACACCTTTTTCTTGGCAGTTGAGTTCTTTTTGATTTTTCGTTGGCGACGATCTGGATATCAGAAGCTGCTGGTGGTTTTCGCGTTCGTTTACGGCCTGAGTCTCACCAATCACACCACTGGTCTTTTCTTTGTCCCGGCCTTCGTTTGGCTGGTGGTCTCTTCCCCTAATTGGAACTGGAAACCTGCAAAGTTTTGGATTGCGGCGATTGTGTTGTTTTGCGCAAGCCTTTTTTTATACATTTACATCCCGCTACGTGCGGGTACGACGACCGGTTTGAATTACATTAAAGATACCTATTCAGTTGATGTGTCCACTTTTGCTGGGCTGCTGTGGATGATCAGCGGGCGGGCGTACTCTTTCTTCGCTTTTGGCTACTCTCTTCCAGAGATCCCGGCACAGCTTTGGTTGGGGTTGGGCTTGATCTGGCGAAGTTTCATCGGGGTAGGCGCGCTGGTGGCCCTGCTGGGTGTTTACGGGTTTTTCCGGCGAGATTGGGAAAGCGCCCTGGGCTGCGCTCTGATCTTTTTAGGAAACTTTGTCTTTTACATCAATTATCGGGTGTTGGACAAAGATACCATGTTCCTGCCCACCTTTTTTATGACCGTAGTTTTCATTGCTGCCGGGTTGAAAGAGTTGACAGGCCTGATCGAAAATCTCGATATTGACTCGCGAATAAAGCAGAGAATCGCAGCTATTCAACCTGTTTTTTGGGTTGCGATCGTGTTGTTGGCCTGTACGCTTAACTGGCAATGGGTGGATATGAGCCATACCGTGGGGCCTGAGTCTTACAGCCGCATGGTGCTCACTTCTGCCGCGCCAAATTCCACCATCGTCGCCAGTTGGTCGCCGGCTGTGGTATTGGAATACGAACAGCTGGTGGAAGGGAAGCGCCCCGACCTGACCATTCTCAACCGCTCTCGCAACGAGGTCGCCCGGTATTACCGTTACTGGTCA
>CAZWKK010000226.1:2602-3817 GCA_964634855.1 uncultured Anaerolinea sp. | reverse complement strand
AATTTGTATATAATAATTCTATGGAAGAGCGAAAACTGTACGACATCATCTTCGATACCATTCGGCAGATCCCGGTTGGCAAGGTAGCGAGCTATGGGCAGATTGCCTGCATTGTAGGGCGCTGCTCCGCCCAAATGATCGGCTTTGCCCTGGCCTCACTGGCCGGCTCCCCCACCGGCACAGATGTGCCCTGGCAGCGCGTGGTCAATGGGCAGGGCAAGATCAGCCCGCATGGCTTCGGCCTTGGCAGCGGCATGCAGCGTGCCCTTTTGGAAGAAGAAGGCATCGTATTTGAACCCGACCACAGCATTGATTTTGAAAAATATGGCTGGTTGGGTGTACCCAATGCGCAAAAGAAAATTAAACGGAGCCCAAAATGATCGGTGCGATTGCCGGAGATATGGTGGGGTCAATTTATGAGTTCAACAACATCAAGACCACCGAATTTCCCCTCTTTTCACCTGGTTGCCGATTTACCGATGACACTGTATTGACGGTGGCGCTGGCCGATGCCATCCTCAACAGCGCCGATTACACAGAAAAGCTCAAAGAGTATTACAGGCGCTACCCAAAAGCTGGTTTCGGGGGCTCCTTCCGCATCTGGGCAGAATCTGCAGATAACAACCCTTACAATTCCTGGGGCAACGGAGCTGCCATGCGCATCAGCCCGGTGGGGTTTGCCTACGAATCGCTGGCGGAGACCCTGCAAATGGCCGAGAAATTCACCGCCGTCACCCATAATCACCCCGAAGGCATCAAAGGCGCCTGCGCCACCGCTGCCGTCATTTACCTTGCCCGTACCGGTTCAGATAAAGAAAAGATCCGCAGCTATATTGAAAACACCTTTGGCTATGATCTACACCGCAGCGTTGACTCCATCCGCCCCGACTATCATTACGAGATCTCCTGCCAGAAAACCGTCCCAGAAGCCATCATCGCCTTTCTCGATTCTACGGACTTTGAAAACGCACTGCGCCTGGCTGTTTCTCTTGGAGGTGACAGCGACACGCTCGCCTGTATCACCGGCGGCATGGCCCAGGCCTTTTATGGTATGGTTCCCCTTGGCATCGAAAAAGAAGTCTTTGCCCGCCTGGATGCCCCCCTGGAAGAAGTGACCCATCAATTTATGCGTTTAATAAAACAGGTGCGCACTTCTGTGCGCACCCATTGATCATCGTACTAATCCATCCCAGTTGGATACCAGGTACAGGAATG
>CAZWKK010000226.1:0-2502 GCA_964634855.1 uncultured Anaerolinea sp. | reverse complement strand
TACAACATGAGACGCTGTAAAGATGAAGCCAGGATCACCAGAACATTGGCCATGAGCAGAACGGATAACACTCCAAAGGCAACTTGAGCCCCCTTCGTCTCGCGTTTGGTCACGGTGCTGAGCACCAGATACAAGCCCAGGCTGAGCACCGCTACAGCCACCAGTTCCCCAAAGCCTTTGCGGGCATATTCAGAATAGGTGTACCCGGTGAGATTGATGTTGGCATTGCCGCCGAACAAATAGCGGATCTGGATCACCACAAAGGTGATAAAAAGTAAATTCACCGCTCCCAGCACAATGCCCCCCTCAGTCCAACCCAGGAAAGGCCGCATCCAAGCTTTCTGCGTTTCAGGGCGTTCAGCAGCACGCTCAGGGTGAATGGCGTGCATCCACATACCAACCAAAACAAAGGTGATAACCACAATATAGACAAAACGGAAAATATATTGGGGCAAATTCTCCAGTCGAAAAACCTTCGCCAGTAGATCGCTGAATATTGGGTCTGCTGAAGCAAGTAGTACGCCCAGGATCAGCACAATCGGCAGGGCGAGCAGCAACCCCAGCAAGACAGAGCCGGTTTTTCTCAAAGCTTTCTTTGGCTCTCCATCCACAGGGGGAGGAGTTTGATTCTCCTGACCAAATAAGAGTTTGAATCCACCAGAAATTCCTGCCCAGATGGTGCGGGCAAGCTCAGTTATGTAGTCAATCACACGGTAGTAAAGCCAGTGACCATTCAAGAAAGTGGTCACCAACAATGCCAGCCCGGCCAATGTGACAAGAATACTGCTGAAGCGGGTAAATTCCTCGCTGCGCCAGGCAGAGATAAAGGCCATGCCTAAAATCAGCACAGTGAGAAAAATGCTCCATACCGATGGCTTCTTTTTTTCATGCCAGGCTAATACATACCCAAAGACCAGAAGAACAGTTGTCCAGATGAAGAACGAGATGCCCCCTTGTTGTTGCCAAAACAAGAAATCAAATAACCAGGCTGCAGCCAGAGCTGCCAGCCCAAACCAAAGTTTTCGATTGTTCATAATCCCTCGATTAGTGAATGACCGCTGCTGCGATCATGGCCACAACGATGATACTGCCGATGATGGCCATCATCGTTTGTTGGCGGCGCATTTTTCGCTGCTGGGCAGAAACGTATGGTTTCTTCTCCACGCGGCTTTTGCTTGTGTTGGACTTGCTAGCCATTTATTGCCTCACGTGATGATAAAAGTTTATGGCTGAGGGTCTATCAAAACCTATCAGCGGGCTGGCACAAGCTATCATAAAGGATCTGATCGAGGATGAGCTTAAGCCTGTACTGCAACTCGTTTCAAGTATAACAAGCTTCTCTAAGAAATAAATAAAAAATCACCGCTGATCCTTCAGCGGTGAAATGGTTGAGTCAGATGAAATTTACTTATCACCAGCGGTCTTGGCACTGTCTGCCGCAGGTGCCGGTGCGGCAGGACCTTCAGCCTTGGCCGGTTCGCTCTTGGAAGAAGATTCTTTATCTTCACTGTGCGTGCGAGTGGCACCAGACGGAGAGCGGTGGTCTGTAGCGTAAAAGCCGGAACCTTTAAACACAATACCGACCGGGGTATAGACCTTTCGCAAGGCTTTCTTTCCACACTCTGGGCACTGGGTCAACGGGTTATCAGTAAATTTTTGGGTGGCATCAAACTGGACGCCACAGTTATCGCAATGATATGTATATACGGGCATTTCAACACCTCTACCTGATCAAACAGCTGTTAATCCTTAGTATTATAGTCTAATTAACTGCACGGTCAAGAAACGCAAGTTTGACCTTTTTCTGAACAGATGGTCTCATTCTACCTTTTCTTGATTAGAAGAAACGAAATGATTTATAAATTTTTCATTAACGTTTGCCAAGGCAGCGGATAGCCTGTATAATTCAAACAAATGTTCCATCAACGGGGATGCCATGCCCATTAATTACCTTAATTTACAACCCCAGATCAACGAATTTGGCAATTCTGCCTCAGACCGTTTGCAGCAGGTCAGTTCGCGCAAAGAACTCTGCCTGGCTGCACTCCGTCAATTCGCCAACAAACAAGCTGACCTGCAAAAACTGATAGCAGAACAACACCCACAAGATCGCAATCTACGCTGTGCCAAACCATTCAGCGAAGCACTGGATGTGCATGTATCCTGCGCAGACGAGACCCCTCCCTGTGTGATCCTGGCCGCCGATGGTTCACAGATCACTCCGGATCCGCATGCGGCGGTGTTATACGGGCTGATCAACGTGGGCGTGTTCCGCATGAGCCTTGGCAAAGGCGAAGCCCCGCAAACAAACACCTGGTCTGACCTGATCTACGAAGACAGCGACCCGGAAAACACCGAATACATCTCTGAAGACCTCATCAGCCTCATGCGCGATGTCTTTGAGCGGGAGATCATGGCCAAACTGGCTAGACAAGAAAGCTCCCCGCTCCTCACCTTTACAGATGGACCGCTGGAACTGTACCATGAACCCCGCAATGAAGC
>CAZWKK010000225.1:0-3822 GCA_964634855.1 uncultured Anaerolinea sp. | reverse complement strand
GAGAAAATATGCGTAAGAGTTTAGTTGTTTCATTGTTCGCCCTTGTTATCGCCGCCATGGTGTTGAGCGCCTGCGGTACTGCCACGCCGGCAGCCACTGAAGCGCCTGCCACTGAATCTGCTGCCACTGCGGCCCCTACTGCTGAGCCTACTTTGGCCCCCGGATCCGTCCAGATCAACGGCGCTGGTGCTACCTTCCCGCTGCCTGTTTACACTGCCTGGACGTTTGCCTATCAGTATGTTGATCCCGCTGTTGTGATCAACTACCAGGGCATTGGCTCTGGTGGTGGTAAAAAAGGCATCATTGACAACACCATCGATTTCGCTGGTTCCGATTCACTTTTGAAAGACGAAGAATACACTGCTGGCAAAGATCTGCAGATGTACCCCATGCTCGCTGGTGCAGTTGTTCCTGTGTACAACCTGACCTGGGCCAAAGAATTCGCTGCTGATGCCAAAGTTCCTGCTCTCGTGCTCGATCGCCAGACCCTCGTTGACATCTACAACGCCAAGATCACCAAATGGAATGATCCCGCGATCGTCGCCCTGAATCCTGGTCTGGATGGTTATTTGCCCGATGCCACCATCACCGCAGTTCACCGCTCTGACGGCTCTGGCACCACCGAGATCTTCACCAAAGCTTTGGCTTCCTTCAGCGCCGATTGGACTGCTGGTGGCGCCTCCTCTGTAGAATGGCCCGTCGACAAAGCCGGTAACGGCATCGGTGGAAAAGGCAATCAGGGTGTGGCTGCTGCAGTAATCAACACCCCCAACTCCATCGGTTATGTTGAGCTTTCCTACGCAATCTCTAACAAGATGGCCGCTGCATCCCTGGTCAACAAAGCTGGTAAGACCGTCGTCGCTAACGCTGATTCCGTTGCTGCTGATATGAGCGATTTTGCCAATGCGTTCGATGCTAAATTGACCGCCACCATCGTTGACGGTGCGGGTGAAGGCTCCTGGCCAATCACTGGCTACACCTACATCATCCTGCACACTACTGATAGCACCGACGCTGTCAAAACCCAGAAGATCGTTGAATTCCTCAAGTGGGCTCTCACCGATGCTGGCGCTGGCAAACAGGCTGCTGATCTGGGCTACTCAGTACTGCCCGCCGCTGTTCGCGATCAGGTTCTCGCCAAACTGGCTGAAGTTTCTGTCAACGGCACCCCTGTTCTGAAGTAACTTAATTCGACTTACTGAATTGTTCTGGAGGTACGGTGTTCTGTACCTCCAGAACGAATTGTCAACCGTCAACCTACAATGAAAAAACTTACTCATATACTTCAGCAAATCCGCGATACTTGGAAAAAGATCACAAAACATGGTGATCGACCCTGGCAAGGGTTATTGGTAGCCGTTTCCATTTTGGTCGTTGTTCTAATGGCAGCCATCGGGTTCATGCTCTGGAAAGATTCCAGCCAGGCACGAACCGTTTTCGGTCTTAAATTCCTTTTACCCACAAATGATCCCTCCTGGGATCCAGTGAATGACAATTTTCAAGCCTGGCCATTTATTTACGGCACACTCATCACTTCCTTTGTGGCCATGCTGATCGCTTTACCGGTCAGCCTGGGCATTGCGATTTTTCTTGCCGAGTTATGCCCGGCCTGGTTGAGAACTCCTTTGAACTGGTTGGTGGAACTTCTAGCTGCGATTCCCTCTGTAGTCTATGGCCTTTGGGGTATCTTTGTTTTCTTGCCCGCTGTGGTGGCTCCCATTGGGAATGGGCTTTACGCGGCTTTTGCGAAGCTGCCCGTGTTGGGAGCTTTTTTTGCCGGTCCAATCCCCGCAAATGGTTCTTCACGGTTGGCAGCCAGCTTGATCTTAGCAATCATGATCATTCCCACCATTGCTGCCGTCAGCCGGGATGTGTTTCTGGCTATCCCCAATACGCAGCGCGAGGCTTCTCTTGGGTTGGGAGCAACTCAATGGGAAACCATCTGGCAGGTACTCATCCCTTATGGTTTATCCGGTATTTTAGGGGCTGTCATCCTAGGCTTGGGGCGTGCGTTGGGCGAAACGATGGCGGTTACCATGGTCATTGGCAACAGTATCGAGGGCACACTTTCTTTGTTGCGACCTGGGTACACCATGTCCAGTATCATTGCCAATGAGTTCGCTGAAGCGGTTTCCAAACTGCACACCCAGTCTTTGATCGAAATTGGTTTCATCTTATTTATTCTTACCTTATTGTTGAACATTATTGCCCGCTTCCTAGTCTGGCAAGTAGCCCGCAAGACACCTCAGGAGGCGAGAGCATGAACGATTACAGTCTTTTGCTGCAAAGAGGTGGGGCAAAACGCAAAGCCAGCCGAAAAACAAGCAATGCTGTGATGTTGGCTTTGACTGGCATTCTAACGTTGCTAGCCCTTGTCCCGTTGTTTTGGATCATTGGCTATGTTGTGGTACGGGGAGGGAAATCTCTCAATTTGGACTTCTTCACCCAACTTCCCAGGCCGATGGGAATGGATGGCGGTGGTGTTTTACATGCCATTGAGGGCACGATCATCATCAGCCTGTTGGCTTCAGTGATCGCCATTCCCCCAGGAGTTCTGGCCGCTTTTTATGCGGCGCGAAACCCCAACACCCCTCTGGGCGTGGCTTTACGCTTCAGCACAGACGTGCTATCAGGAGTGCCATCCATTGTTGTTGGACTTTTTGGCTATGCCCTTATTGTTAAACCTCAGGGTCATTACTCTGCTTTAGCTGGAGGGGTAGCCCTGGCAATCTTGATGTTGCCCACGATCATCCGCACCACAGAAGAGATGCTAAAACTTGTACCGGCTACTCTGCGCGAAGCCTCTTTAGGCTTGGGCGCTTCTGAATGGAAAACTTCTCTAAGCGTTTTGTTGCCAGCAGCCATGAACGGCGTCATCACCGGTATTTTGCTTTCCATAGCCAGGTCTGCCGGAGAAACCGCGCCATTGCTGTTTACAGCGCTTGGAAACGAGCGCTATGACCTGGGAAATATCATTCAGAACGGCGTGGCCAACCATCAAAATGTGTTTCAGATCTTGAATCGAATCTTTGAGCAACCCATCGATTCACTGCCGCTAACGCTTTGGAAGTACGCTCAGCAACCTTATCCCGAACGGATCGAGCAAAGCTGGGCAGTGGCATTGGTGCTGATGATCCTGGTGCTTTCCACCAACATCATCGCACGCATCTGGATCGACGTAAGAACGAAAAAATTGAAAGGGTAACCTGATGATGAAAATTGACATTAAACCTGATACCCAAACCGAATTTGTTGTACGGGATAACAAAGTAGAAGCTGCAAATCTGTCAGTTTATTACGGAAAGTTCCGTGCATTGACAGAAATCAACATGCTGATCCAGGAAAAGAAGATCACTGCCATTATTGGCCCTTCCGGTTGTGGAAAATCGACATTGTTGCGGTCTTTCAACCGTATGAATGACCTGACCCCTTCGGCACATATTGAAGGCGATATCTTCCTGGATGGCGAATCCATTTATGGGAAACGAGTGGACGTGGTGGAAATTCGCCGCCGGATCGGTATGGTCTTTCAACGCCCCAATCCTTTCCCAAAAAGCATCTATGATAATGTGGCCTATGGGCCTCGGTTGTATGGCATCCATCAAAGAAGCGTACTGGATGGGTTGGTGGAGCACAGTCTCAAGCAGGCAGCTCTCTGGGATGAGGTGAAAGACAAATTAGGCCAATCTGGCATGTCTCTTTCGGGTGGGCAACAACAGCGTCTTTGCATTGCCCGTGCCCTGGCTGTTCAGCCTGAGGTGATCTTGATGGATGAACCTGCCTCAGCACTCGACCCGATCTCTACCCTGAGAATTGAAGAAT
>CAZWKK010000224.1:0-3831 GCA_964634855.1 uncultured Anaerolinea sp. | reverse complement strand
TCCGCTGATCGCGACCAACTTGCCATTTTGCAGGGCTAACGTTAGGCCGGCCAGGGTGCCGGTAAGTTCCACCAGAGCGTCATTCAATCCCAGAACGATGGCACCAACGTAAGAGAGGAAATCCTCTTCGATCATGGCAGCCAGTGAGGCTTCATGTTCCTCTTCGTCTTTGCCCAGTTGGGCGGCGCCGGGTACTACAGCATCAAAGTCAGCATATTCTTTGGCGCCGGCCACTTCGTTCTTTTCCAGGAACTTAATGGTGAAGGTCAGGCCAAGCAGACGGGCGGTCAGTACGCTGAAGAAAACTTTGAACTTGTTTTCGGATACTTCAGTGTTGCTGATCTTCTTCCAGAATTGGTAATGGCGAAACTCAGTCGCCGACATATCGCGAACGACCTCTGCATTGTGTGGGTCCTTAATAAGACCGGCCAAATTGGCGTAGATCTTGTTGCCGGTGATCTCATCCTGCTGAAATTGCAAGACGCGTTTCATTTGGGCAGCTTCCATAAAAATCTCCTCTTCATCCTGAAATTTCAGGGAAAATAACAATAAAGATGGTTACAGCTTCAGACTACCAAGCAGTTCTTGAAGCGCTTTCATTTCGGCTTCACTCAGCGTGACGCCTTTGCTCATTAATGTATGGTCAGGGCTCCACTCGCGCAAGTCATACTTGGCCGGCCGGTCATTCCAACTGACGAGGTTCAGCTCTTTGGTCCAACCTTTTTCGCTTGTTGCCAGGATACCCAGGGTTTTTATGATCTCGAATTTGATCTCTGCCATAGTGATTGTAGTATATCAAGAATTCTGAATTATTCCTCTGATTCAGATGCAATTCTGACGGAATCTTAATAAAACTTGTACATTACGGGGCTATCATACAAGTGAAATAACCCCCGAAACAAGAGGTGGACTATGAATTTGGATAAATACACACAAAAAGCACAAGAAGCCCTGATGCAATCGCAACAGATCGCACAGGAAAATCATCAGCAAACCATTGAGCCGCTGCACCTGCTGTTGGCCCTCGTTCAGCAGCAAGAGGGGGTAGTGCCGGCCATTGTGCGCAAACTCTCCGGCAGCACGGAAGGGTTGCGTGTAGACACAATAAAAGAGATCGAGAAACTGCCCAGAATCGAAGGGTATGACAGCGGAGAAGCCGGTCTTTCCAGACCCGCGCTCGATGTATTGCAAGGGGCGGAGCGTTATGCCAAAGGCATGCAGGATGATTATGTTTCAACCGAGCATTTGCTCCTGGCCCTCAGCGAAAGCAGCCAGGGCAAACGCCTGGCCCAATACGGCCTGACCAAAGATGCCATCTTGAAGGCACTGGCCGAGGTCAGAGGCAATCAGCGCGTGACGAGCCAGAACCCTGAAGAAACCTATCAGGCTTTGGAAAAATACGGCCGTGATCTGACCGCCGCTGCCCGACAGGGCAAGCTGGATCCGGTCATTGGCCGCGACGAAGAGATCCGCCGAGTGGTGCAGATCCTTTCGCGGCGCAGCAAGAACAACCCGGCCCTCATCGGGGACCCTGGTGTGGGCAAGACCGCCATCGTAGAAGGCCTGGCGCAGCGTATCGTCAAAGGCGACGTGCCCGAAAGCCTCAAACACAAACGCCTCATCGTATTGGATATGGGCGCGCTTGTGGCAGGGGCCAAGTACCGCGGTGAGTTTGAGGAACGCCTCAAAGCCGTGCTCAAAGAAGTGCAATCGGCTGAGGGTGAAGTGATCTTGTTCATTGATGAGATGCACACGGTGGTGGGGGCAGGGGCAGCCGAAGGCTCAATGGATGCCGGCAACATGCTCAAACCCATGTTGGCTCGCGGCGAGCTTCACATGATCGGTGCCACCACCATTGATGAGTACCATAAGTACATCGAAAAAGATCCCGCTCTGGAGCGCCGTTTCCAGCCTGTGCTGGTGGGCGAACCCAGCGTGGAAGATACCATCAGCATTTTGCGTGGACTTAAAGAGCGCTACGAGGTGCATCACGGCGTACGCATCACCGATGGGGCTGTCATTGCGGCAGCCACGCTATCCAACCGCTACATCACCGACCGGCGCTTACCGGACAAGGCCATTGACCTCATTGATGAAGCGGCTGCTCGCTTGCGGACCGAGATCGATTCCAAGCCGCAGGCGCTGGATGAAGTGGATCGTCAGATCATGCAATTGGAGATCGAACGTCAGGCGCTGCAAAAGGAGAAAGACAAAGCTTCCGCTGAACGCCTCAAGAAGATCGAAGGCGAGCTGGCCAACCTGCGCGAGCATTCTACTGAACTCACTGCCCGCTGGCAGACCGAGAAATCGGCCATCAGCGATCTGCAAAAGATCAAAGAGCAGACCGAACAGGTGAGCCATGAGATGGACGAAGCAGAACGCCATAACGACCTTGAGAAAGCTGCCCGTCTGCGCTACGGCACGCTGCGCGAGATGCAAGAAAAACGCGATGCCGCAGAGAAAAAGCTGCAGCAGCTGCAAAAAGAAGGTGCGCTGTTAAAAGAAGAAGTGGACGCTGAGGAGATCGCAGGTATCGTGGCCCGATGGACGCATATACCGGTGGAACGCTTGCTGGAAGGCGAAGTGCAGAAACTGCTGCACATGGAAGAACGCCTGCGCCAGCGCGTGGTGGGCCAGGAAGATGCCCTCACCGCCACCGCCAATGCCATCCGCCGTGCCAGAGCCGGCCTGCAAGACCCCAACCGGCCCATTGGCTCCTTCATCTTCATCGGCCCTACCGGTGTGGGCAAGACCGAGCTGGCGCGTGCCCTGGCAGAGTTCCTCTTTGATGATGAGCACGCCATGGTGCGCATTGATATGAGCGAGTACCAGGAAAAACATACGGTAGCCCGTCTCATCGGCGCCCCTCCAGGCTATGTGGGCTACGAGGAGGGCGGTCAGCTCACAGAAGCGGTGCGCCGCCATCCATACACAGTGGTGCTCTTTGATGAGATCGAAAAAGCGCATCCTGAAGTGTTCAATGTGCTGCTGCAATTGCTGGATGACGGCCGCCTGACCGATGGTCAGGGACGCACGGTTGACTTCCGCAACACGCTGGTGATCATGACCAGCAACCTGGGCAGCAGCCTGTGGCTGGGTGAAAAGAAGGTTTCCCGCGAACAGGTGGTGCATACCCTGCAAGACAACTTCAAGCCCGAGTTCTTGAACAGGATTGATGAGATCATCGTCTTCCATCCGTTGGCCAAAGACCAGTTGAGCCACATTGTGGGCATTCAACTGCAGCGGGTGGAAAAGCTGTTGGAAGACCGCGGCTTCAAGTTGGAAGTCAGCGAGGCCGCCCGAGCTTACCTGGCTGATGTGGGCTATGACGCTGATTTTGGCGCCCGGCCTCTCAAACGAGCCATCCAGCGCGAGCTGCAAGATCCGCTGGCTATCAAGATCCTGGCTGGTGATTTTCACCCCGGTGAGACCATCAAAGTTGACCGTGGACCTGATGGTTTGACCTTCTCAGCTTAAAACAAGAGCTACAGATTCCCCCATCATTTGAGATGGGGGAATTTTTGTTTTGTAACACTTATTGCATTTTTCCAAGGATAGGAATATAATGTAACAAGTGTTACAAAGGAAACCCTATGGATTATAAATGGATCTTGTTTTGCCCTCAATTACCGGCCACGCCTTCCAGTCCGCGCGTTACCGTGTGGCGGCGCATGCGCTCAGAAGGGTCGCTTGGGCTGGATAACGGCCTGTGGCTGCTGCCATATTCCGATTCGGCGCTGCGGGTGGTGGAAGAAATGCGCGATTACGTCAGTGGGCAGGGAGGCAGCAGCAAGACCTTCCTATCCAACGCCATCGATAATGCCACCGACG
>CAZWKK010000223.1:0-3832 GCA_964634855.1 uncultured Anaerolinea sp. | reverse complement strand
TCCGGCATCTTGCTGCAATACCCGGCCTTCTCCATTTTGGACCCGGTACTTACCTTTACCGTGCCTCCCATCCAGACTGCCTACGGCACCGTGGATATGCTCTCTCATGTGTTGGAAAACTACTTCTCCTACCCCGATGACACCCCCATTCAGGATGGCCTGGCGGAAACGATCATGAAGGTGATGTTCGAGAACGTCTTCATCGCCCTCAAAGACCCCAGCAACTATGACGCCCGTGCCAACCTGATGTGGTGCGGCACCATGGCCCTCAACGGCATCATCCCTGTGGGTATGGAAGGCGATTGGGGCTGCCACGCCATTGAGCATGTGCTCAGCGCCCACTATGATATCGCCCACGGCGCTGGGCTGGCCATTGTCCACCCGCCTTATATGAAGTACCTGTGCCAGTTCAACCCCAAAAAATACGCCCGCTACGCCGTCAACGTGCTGGGCATTGACCCGACCGGCCGCCCGGATTACGAGGTGGGACTGGAAGGGATCGCCCGCACCAAAGCCCTCTTCAAGCAGATGGGCGCTCCCGTCAGCCTGGCAGAGGTGGGCATCGGCCCCGAGAAACTGGAGCTGATGGCCGAACAGATGGTCGCCATGCGTCCCCTGGGCAATTATGCCCCCATCGGTAAAGACGAGTTAGTGCAGATCCTGAAAGAAGCACTTTAGTCTAGTGATCAGAAATTAGTGATCAGGAACCAGGAAAACCTCAGTTCTGTAAACATAAAAACCGCTTCTAGGCGAATGCCCGAAGCGGTTTTTCTAACACTACAATTTTACAAAACCTTATTCAATTATTTCTGTTCCCTTATTACTGATTACTAATCACTGATCTACTGATCCCGGATTTACCGATCACTGTTTTTCAATCAACACAGCCCGCACCACCACGCGTTTGAGGTAGGTGCCGCTGGCTTCATCGTAGCTACTGCAGGTCACCAGGGTCAGCCAGGGGAGTTCCTCGTGCTGAGTTACCTTGCCAAGCTCACTCGGATTGACCTTGAAGTTTTCGCGCACTTCGTAAGTGTAGACGCTCTTGCCAGAGTGCAGGAGAAGTAAATCTCCCCATTTGAGGCTGCTCAGGTCCACAAACGGTCCTGCCAGACCATCAGCGTTGTAAACATGGGCGGTCAATACCGAATTGCCATTCCAACTGGGCCAGGCGGTGCCGTTCAGCCAGCCGATCTCGCTGCCCAGCCAGGAGACATCCCAGCCACTTGCGGTTTGCGGCACACCCACGATACTGGCTTTGACGCCCAGAGTCGGAATTTCCAACCACAGGCTGCCCAGGTCAGCATAGGCTGTCGCTTGCTTTGGCAAGGCACTGATCCGACCAGGCGCAAATCCGGTCAGCGGAATGGGCAGGCCACCTGCTGCACTGGCAGCAGTCAGCGGTGAGACTGTTGGAGTGGCTGTTGGTGAAGAAGAGGCCTTCTTGATGGTGAAATCATAGCTGGAATCTGTGCCCGGTTCATCGTTCAGAGGGATGCCCAGCGTGTTCACCAGAGAGGTGGTGCCGCACACCAGCAGACGATATTGCCCCGCAGACAGATTGCTGCCTCCATTAATGGACAACACTGATTGGAAAAGACCGCTGCTGTAGACAACGCTGTCAATGCTGATTGCGTTGTCATCGCCCTGAATGCCCGTGCTGCACTCAACCGTATCAAACACGCCGTTGCTGCCAGGCTGAAAGAGACGGTAATTCTTGGGGTTGGTCACATCATCCGGCAGAGTATTCCCCGCGGGATCATTAAGAGCCTCATTGAAGGTGACCGTAATTTTATTAAAAGAGGTGGCGTAACTGCCACTTACCGGTGCAGCCATCACAGCCGGAGAGTCTGAGGTATTGCTTTCAAAGCTGGTGCTGAAAGCGGCTACAGTGGCATGTGTGCTGCTATCGATCACGCGATAACTGACGTCATCAAAATAAAAACCATGATGAGAGGCATCGTTATAGTAATTGGAGAATTTCAAGCTGGCGCCGGGGGCATATGGGAAATCACCCACTGCCGGGGTTTCCAGATCGCTCTGATAGCGCCACCAGTGTGCCCACGGGTAGGCAGTGCCAACCACAACGCCATCTACTTTATAGGTGGTCGTCCCCCAGGAATTGACATCATCAGGAGCCAGGCTGGTATCCGGGTAGGTGGTGGTCATTTCCACCACGTGCCAGCTCGCTGCATCATAGAGGCCCAATTCCACATAAGCACCAATGACATCGCTCTGAGACGCTGGCACCATGTAAAGACGCACGTTATTCGTGCCGCTTACCACTTCCATGTAAATGTTGGAGCCGGTGCGATCATCGCGTTTGGCTGCCCCTTCGTTGATCGCGATCCGCGAGCCATCGCCAGGTGTCGCTGCTTTGAAAGCAAAACTGATGTCCACGCGGTCACCATCAGTAGCTTCATTGGGAGCGCCAGCTTTGGCCACATAGGGCGAAAACGGCGTGCCAGCGCCTGGGGTATTGGAACCTTTGGCAAAATACCACGATTGCGTTCCGGTGTGAGCTTCGCTGTTGACCACATCGGCGGCGCCAGCGGTGTTCACATTGAAAGACAACACATGGTTCAGGCTGTCAATTCCGCCATTCCAACCGTTCTGACCGCTCAGCGGTCCAAGCGAATAACCGCTGGATGCCGCCACAGGGGTGGGCAAAGACAGGGTGGAAAAGAGGATCAAGAACGCTGTGGTGAGGGTTATCAGCCGCGAAAACGTCTTGTGCATGGGTCAGCTCCGATTGGTATTAAGATGATGGCTTGCGAGATTTTCAATTTTACCGGATTTTATGATTAACTGAATAAAATCTATCTAAAAATTCCAATTCTTTTCAGTGTGGCACGGGTCCTGATCGCAAATAAAAAAGGTACAATTCCTTTTATCAATGTTCCTGCTGAGGTGTGGATGAAAGCATTTATTGAACCGCCAAAACATATTCCCTTCTTCTTGAAGATCGGTATTTGGATCTCAGAACGCATCACCGGCCGGCCCATGCTCCCGGCGCGCATCCTGGCCTGGTACCCCAAAGCTGCCATTGGCTCCGGTGTGTTGGAATCTTTGGTGGCCCATCACGATGCTCAGATCGATGAACGCATGCTCAAGATCGTGCGCATCCAGGCATCGTTCTCGGCTTCCTGCTCTTTCTGTATCGATATGAACAGTTATCAGTTTGAAGAGACCCATATCAGCCTGGAGGAACTCCACGTCTTGCAAGGCCTCACGCCTCTGGAAGAGGTCACCACATTTTCAGAGCGGGAAAAGCTGGCCATCCGCTACACCCAGTTAATATCCAAAACGCCGCTTCAATTTCCTCATGATTTCATCGAGGAACTGAAGCGGCATTTCAACGAGCGGGAGATGGTCATTGTGGCCAGCACGGCTGCCCAGGTAAATTACTGGGCCAGACTCATTCAGGCTCTTGGCATCCCTCCCGCCGGATTTTCAGATCAGTGCAAGCTTAATTAGCGGCAGCCACGGTGCTTAAGAAGGTGTCCAAAACCTGACGCAGCATCGGCTCAGGTAAAGCACCGACCTGTTTGTGCACCACTTTGCCACCGGAGATGAATAGCATGGTGGGGATGCCCTGAACGCCGTACTTCTGCGCCCATTCGGCATTCTCGTCCGTGTTCACTTTGGCGATCACCAGTTTGCCATCTTGTTCTTTGGCAATCTTGTCCAGGATCGGACCCACCATACGGCAGGGACCGCACCAGGGCGCCCAAAAATCAACAATGACCGGTAAGGTAGACTGTAAAACGGTCTTCTCAAAAGCTGCATCGGTTACATGGATCGGTTCGTTCATTTTTCACTCCAATACTTC
>CAZWKK010000222.1:0-3847 GCA_964634855.1 uncultured Anaerolinea sp. | reverse complement strand
TTTTCTTGAGCAACGCATAGCCAGACTCAAAATTCTCCTGGCTGAGTTCTTTGCATAAAGAGCGAACATCAACGTGCAGGGGGCAAGCGGCTACACAGGTGGGTACACATTCTTGAATACATTTTGACTCAATATCGTGTAGATCGAGTTGATCCATATCCATTCCTATGGCTTGCGTTGAATTGTAAGAAAAACTGAAAAGACAATGATTCGGCTCTTCAAGTATAGAAGGATTCTTTTACCTGAACAACAGTCGTTTGGGGCGTTTTACCATCGGTCAGTTGACCCATTAAGGATGGTCTATCTGACCCGAATATTGTACCCACATGCACGTTTCGGGCTCAACCTTTTTCTTCTATCATGAAGCATATCTAGTCAGGCTCCAATTCTAGGATTATGCAATTGAATAGGCAAGTCTGTTTTCCTCAACCACCATATTATGTACAAAGTCTTAAGGAGGTAAGGATGCAAAAGAAAACCTACATCATCAATGGCGTTTCTCAAACAGTTGAGATCGGTGATGAAACGTCATTGGGAGATGTTTTGCGCCAGAAATTGCTTCTGACCGGCACAAAAATCTCCTGTAATGAGGGTCATTGTGGGGCTTGTTCCGTCATTGTTGACGGCAAGTTGACCCTTTCCTGCGTCACCCGGGCCAAGCGTGTGCCGGATGGGGCAAAGATCACCACGGTCGAAGGAATTGGTACTCCTGAAAAAATGCACCCCATTCAGGTTGCATTCATCGTCCACGGTGCTGCTCAGTGCGGTTTTTGTACCCCTGGTATGATCGTCTCTTCCAAAGTGCTTTTGGATGAGAACCCCAATGCCAGCCGCGAAGAAGTACGCGAATGGCTGACCAAGCATCACAATGCCTGCCGCTGCACGGGTTACAAACCTATTGTTGACGCCATCATGGATGCCGCCAAGGTGCTGCGTGGTGAAATGAGCCTGGCTGACCTTGAGTACAAGATGCCCGCCGATGGTAAAGTTTGGGGAACCAAGTACCCGCGCCCCACTGCCAAAGCCAAAGTAACCGGTACCCTCGATTTTGGTCAGGACGTTGCCCTCAAGATGCCTGCCAACACTTTACGCCTGGCACTTGTACAGGCCAAAGTGGCCCATGCCAACATCCTTTCAATTGATACCTCCGAAGCCGAAAAGATGCCCGGCGTCTTTAAAGTGGTCACCCACAAAGACGTCAAAGGCAAGAACCGCATTACCGGTCTGATCACCTTCCCGACCAACAAGGGAGATGGTTGGGATCGCCCCATCCTCTGCGACACCAAGATCTTCCAGATCGGTGACGCAATCGCCATTGTCTGCGCTGATACTGAAGAACATGCCCGCGCCGCCGCTGACAAGGTGAAAGTGGAATTGGAAGAGTTGCCGGCTTACATGAACGCTCTTGATGCCATGTCTGACGATGCCATCGAGATCCACCCAGGAACCCCGAACGTTTACTTTGAACAGCCACTTGCCAAGGGCGAAGAGACCAAACCCATCATGGATTCTGCTCCCTATGTGGTTAAGGGCAGCTACTATACTCAACGCCAACCGCACCTCTCCATCGAGACTGATACCGGTTTTGCTTACTTCGATAAAGAAGGTCGCCTCACCATTCACTCCAAGAGCATTGGTCTGTACCTGCACCTGTACATGATCGCTCCTGGGATTGGCCTTGAACCCGATAAGATCCGCATGGTCCAGAGTTATGCCGGCGGTACCTTTGGCTACAAGTTCTCTCCGACCATGGAAGCTTTGCTGGGCGTCGCCTGCATGGCTACCAATCGCCCTGTATCTTTGAGCTACGACTATCAGCAATACATGCAATACACCGGCAAACGCTCTCCGTTCTTCACCGACGTCAGGATCGCTGCCAATGAAAAAGGCAAGATCGTAGCCCTTGAATCCAACTGGATCTGCGATCACGGTCCTTATTCTGAGTTTGGTGATCTGCTCACCCTGCGCGGTGCTCAATACATCGGTGCTGGCTATAACATTCCCAATATGCGTGGACTCGGCAAGACCGTCTGCACCAACCATGTATGGGGCGCTGCCTTCCGCGGTTATGGCGCTCCTGAAACTGAGTTCCCGTCTGAATGCGCGATCGATGATCTGGCTGAAAAAGTGGGCATGGATCCCCTGGAATTCCGCTACATCAATGCCTATCGCCCCGGTGATACCACCCCGACCGGCCAAACCCCTGAGGTCTTCTCTCTGCCTGAGATGATCGACAAGCTACGCCCGGCTTATCAGGCAGCCCTTGAAAAAGCCAAACGCGAATCTACCCCTGAAAAGAAGAAGGGCGTAGGCGTTTCAATTGGTATTTATGGCTGTGGTCTCGATGGTGTGGATGGCGCTGAAGTTGAAGTTGAACTCACCAAGACCGGTGTCACCGTTTACGCCAACTGGCATGATCACGGTCAGGGTGCTGACATGGGTGTTTTGGGTACTGCTCATGAAGGTCTCCGCCCATTGGGTATTAAGCCTGAGAATATCAAGCTGGTCATGAACGACACCTCCGTCAACCTGAATGGTGGCCCTGCTGGTGGTAGCCGCTCCCAGGTCTTTGTTGGCAACGCCATCAAGAACGGCTGCGAAACACTGCTCACCGCTTTGAAGAAGAGCAATGGCAAATATCGTTCTTACGATGAAATGGTCTCTGAGGGTCTACCTCTGAAATACAAGGGTAGTTGGGCTTCTTCCATGTGCACCAACTGTGATCCCAAGACCGCCCAGGGCAATCCGTTCCCAGTCTACATGTACGGCATCTTTATGGCCGAAGTAGAAGTGGACATCAAGAGCGGCAAAACCAAGGTGGATGCTTTAACGTTGGTTGCCGATATCGGCAGGATCAACAATAAACTGGTCGTCGACGGTCAGATCTATGGTGGTTTGGCTCAGGGTGTTGGCTTGGCTTTGAGTGAAGACTTTGAAGATTACGAGCTGCATTCCACCATGCTCGGTGCAGGGATCCCGTATGCCAAAGATGTCCCGGACAACATCAACATCATGTATGTTGAGACGCCGCGCGATAATGGCCCATTTGGCGCCGCTGGTGTAGGCGAACTGCCCCTCACCGCACCGCATGCTGCCATTGGAAATGCCATCAAGCATGCTACTGGTGTACGCATCTATAACTTGCCCGCTCGCCCGCCCAAAGTGTTGGCTGCCCTTAAAGAAAAAGAAAAAGCCACCCCGGTAGCGGTAATCGGCTAATTCATTCGAGTACTGCATCCTAAAGGAGTTATGTATGGCTAAAATGATAATGGTTCACGCTGATCGCTGTGTGGGTTGCAAGAGCTGTGTCGCCGCCTGTGCGTATTCGAACGAAGGCAGCCAACGCCCGCAAGCTTCTCGTGTACATGTGTTTTCCTTCGCCTTCGAAGGGGTTTCCGTTCCCATGATGTGCCAGCACTGTAGTGACGCAGCCTGTGTATCCGTCTGCCCCACTGGTGCCATGCACCGCAACCCTGATACTGCTGTCATCGAATATGATGTTGAAAAATGCATTCGCTGCCGTATGTGTACCATGGCTTGCCCGTTTGGTAATTCAGTCTATGATGCGCTTACCGACACCATTCTGAAATGCGACCTTTGCGAAGGCGATCCTGCCTGCGTAAAAGTTTGCCCATCAGATGCATTGGAATATGTTGATGACACTGCTTCCACAGTATCTCGTCAGAAAAACTTTGCTACCAAATTGAAAAACGCTGTCCAGGGATATCCTGGCTAGTCTATTCTCCACACCCACAGCCAGCCAGGACCTCCCGACTGGCTGTGGTTTTCTAGGAGGGCACGTGAATCAATTCGTCGTTTTACCTCTGGAAGCGCTCGGTGTTGGCAT
>CAZWKK010000221.1:0-3859 GCA_964634855.1 uncultured Anaerolinea sp. | reverse complement strand
GTTTCAGCAGCCACCACCACGCCAACCTCATCGCCGGCCCAGGTGGCATAATCACCCAGCACGCGGCGATCGCGGAATTTTCGCCACATCATGCCTTCATAACTAACGGTATCTACAGCATCCGTCCAACCAGCGTTGGTGGGTTTGGTTCTGGCCACTTCTGGGTCCTGATAGGTGAGGATGGCCTTCACCCCGGGCAAAGCTTCTGCTTTGCTTACATCCAGGCTTTTGATCCTGGCACGAGGGTAAGGGCTGCACAACACACGTGCGTGCAGCAACCCCGGGAAAGCCCGGTCAGAGATCATGTCATCCGCATAAGGAGCCTTCCCCTGGGCCTTCTCGTAGGCATCCACTCTGGGGCGGTAACCGCCCACAAATTTTCGGTCCACCCTGGGTTTATAGGTTGTCATTTGGCCCCTCCCTTTGCCGCCAGTTTTTCTGCGGCATGCAGCACGGCCATGGAAATACCGTCGTAACAGCCGCAGCGGCACAAATTACCTGCCAGCGCCTCTCGGATCTCTTCAAGGGTGGGACTGGGGTTCTCATTCAGCAAAGCCCGGGTGGTCATTACAAAACCGGGGGTGCAATACCCACACTGTAAGGCTGTGCCGTGGCCGGGCTCACTCTGTTCGGCAAAAGCCACGATCACCGGGTCATCTTTGGGCAAGCCTTCAATGGTCAACAGGTCGTGCCCATCAGCTTCTACGGCCAGGAGCATGCAAGAAAGTACTGCCTTCCCATCCAAAAGGATGGTACAGGCACCGCAAGCGCCTTCATCACAACTCACTTTGAGCCCGGTGTAGCCAAGCCGCTCACGCAGGAACTCAGAGAGGGTGGTGGAAGGATACAGATCACGGCCGAGGTCAAAACTGTGCCACTCACCGTTGATGCGCATCTTGATCCGTTCATTGGAGCTGGTGTCAGAATTAACAGGCAAGGCAACCTCCTTTCAGAGTGTGGGTAAAATTTAAATTCCCCTTTCGGATCAGCGATCCGTGTGGGTTCTTACACTGAATTAGAGAATGAAAGAACGAACTATACTAGCCAACAAGCATGTTCGGGGAAGCTCACCACAACTTCATCACCCGTATGCGGCAAGATCAGACGCCGCTCATTAAACAGGTCAGCGCTTACCATGGCGCCACCCAGATCCACACGCATACGCACCACTGAGCCCAAGAAGAGGATGGATTCCACCCGACCACGCAGAGCATTGCGGCCTTCCCCGGTACCTATGTGCAGTTCTTCAGGGCGTATGGCCAATCGCGGTGTGGCGCTAATGACGCGGCTGGGGTCGTGCTCAAACTTCACCGTTTGACCAGCCAGTTTGCAGGTGCCCTTTTCCAACACAATATCAGTCACCGGAATGAGGTTCAACTGACCCACAAATTGGGCCACAAACTCTGTAGAGGGGTAATTGTAAATTGCCGAAGGCGTACCTACTTGCTCCATGTGCCCCTGGCTCATCACCACCACCCGGTCAGAGAGCAACAAGGCTTCTTCCTGGTCATGGGTCACATACACCGTGGTGATGCCCATGGTACGCTGAATGCGGCGGATCTCCAACCGCAGTTCCACACGGATCTTGGCGTCCAGAGCAGAAAGGGGTTCATCCAACAAGAGCACATTGGGGTTGATGGCCAATGCACGCGCCAGCGCAATACGCTGCTGTTGCCCACCAGAGAGCTGATAGGGATACTTATCAATATGTTTTTCCAAATGCACCAGTTCCAGCATCTCTTTGACCTTGGTCTTCACCTCGGCTTCTGGCATCTTGCGTACTTCCAGGCCGAAGCCGATATTTTGTCCGATGGTCAGGTTGGGGAACAAGGCATAAGACTGAAACACCATGCCTACATTTCGGGCATTAGGCGATTTATAGGTAATGTCTTCACCGTTAAGTGTGATGGTGCCGGTGGTTGGCATTTCAAAGCCAGCGATCATACGCAGAGTGGTGGTTTTGCCGCAACCAGAAGGGCCAAGGAAAGAGACGAACTCTCCCTTTTCCACATCCAGATTGAAATCTTCCACCGCGATTGCAGATCCGAAGACTTTGGAAATATTAGCTAAAGAAAGATAGGTCATAATTCACCGTCTGTTTTCGTAGAGTATTGTCGGGCAGCGCTCACCTTGCACCCGCGAGGGAGCCGTTATCTGCCTTACCGCGGTTGAACAACTGGATCAGGCCCATGAAAGCCCAGGTAAACATAAAGCTGATGATGGCCAGCGATGAAGATTCATAGGTTCGGTTCTGACCCACCAGTGACATATACGGTCCAAAGGCCTTGATGCCCACCATGAAGCTGGCAATGGTATATTCGCCAATGACAGTGGCCAGGGTAAGGAAGGCGCTGCTCAAAACAGCCACTTTGAGGTTGGGCAGAATGATCTTGAACATGATGGTGCCCCAATTGGCACCCAAACTCTGAGCCGCCTCGGTGAGGGCACGAACATCGATAGCGGCAAGACCGGTATCGACGGAGCGAAAGACATAGGGCAGGGCTAATACCACGTAGGCCGCCACCAACAGCACATCTGTTCCGATAAAGGAATTGGTCAGGAAGAATGGCGCACCACTAAAGACGCGGATGAGGCCAAACACCAATACAATGGCTGGTACCACAAATGGCAGCATGGAGATGAATTCCAACATGCCGCGCAGTTTGGGCAGGCGCAGGCGGATCCAATATGCCGTGGGGACCACCAGCAAAATGCTCACGATGATGGTGAATACTGCAATGATGAGCGAAAACTCAATGGTCTTCCAAAAATTAGGGTCCTTGAATACGTTCTGATACGAGAGGAAAGATAAGACGCCTTTTTTGGCTCTTAACGAGAAATCAAAGGTTGAATATAACGGCAGAATAAAGTAAATCGTGCCGAGAATAATCCAAAGCCAGGACCAAAAGGATTTTCGTTTCATTGGCGCAGCCACCTTTCGCTTCTACGTCGCAGGATGTAATAAATTGACATCATCACAGCCATGACGAGCACCATGCCGATCGCCAGGGCATAGCCCAAACCGGGGTTGTAATATATATCGCCCTTGATCTGGGAACCAATGACAATGGTGATAAGGTTGATGAAACCGCCCGTCAATGAGTAAGCAGTTGCATAAGCGCCAAACGAGTTACCAAAGAGCAAGATCATCGAGCCGAGGATGGAGGGCATCAAAATGGGAAGAGCTACCTTGCGCCAGTAAACGGCATTCGTCGCCCCCAGGTTCTGGGCAGCCTCGCTCCATTCCTTTTTCAATCCATCCAGTGCCGGGGTGATGACCAGCACCATCAGTGGGAACTGGAAGAACATATAGGTAAGTGAAAGGCCCCAGAAACTGTACAGGCTGAACCCCTGATCGTAGAGGTTTAGCCCGAACACATTCTTGAGCAACAAGGTCACCAGGCCAGTGCGTCCCAGGGTGGCAATAAATGCAAACGCCAGCGGCACACCGGCAAAGTTGGAAGCCACACCCGAGAAGGTCATCAGACTGGTGCGAACCCCCTTGGGCAATTTGCCTACTGTGACTGCATAGGCCATCAAAAAGCCTAACAAGCCGCCGCCAAATGCGGTGGTGAGGCTAATTTTGATGGTGACCCAATAAGCGCTAACGATGGACGGATCCAGCAGACCTTTGAAATTTTCAAAGGTGAATTTGCCGTCATTGTTCTGGAAAGCGCCCACCAGTAAGGTGACTGAAGGCAGCACAATAAACAAGAAGGCGAAGAGGAAGAAGGGCAGCACACCCAACCAGTTTCGCCACGGCAATGGTGCGGGACGCGCTTTGCGCGCGTCCCGTTTTTCGTTTAAGTTCGATTCGATCTTACTTGACATCTGCGCCCACGACCGACATCCAGTTGTC
>CAZWKK010000220.1:0-3909 GCA_964634855.1 uncultured Anaerolinea sp. | reverse complement strand
TTGGCCGAGGAGAAGAAGGTGGCGAAGAAATCCAGCAGCATGCTGGAGAGGATGATGGGATGCCCCATGATGAAGCGGATCCCGGCGGGGATCTCGGCGAAGTTCAGGCGTTTGAACGGGTTCAAGGTCTTGTTCACGTTCAGGCTGCGCGGGCTGGGGACAGGCCCCATGTTGATGAGGGCAATGATCACAGCAATGAAGGAAACCGCATTGATCCAGTAGATCCACTGCAAGCCCAGGGTGGCGATGACCAGGCCGCACAGGGCAGGGCCAACCACAGCCCCCACATCGGCGGCGATGGATTGCAGGCCGAAGGCGCTGGGCAGGTCTTCCCGCGGCACAATGGCTGGCACCATCGATTGGCGGGAAGGTCCGTCAAAGGAGACGGCGATGCCCTGAATGGCGACGAGGACGTACATGTGCCACAACTGGATATGCCCAAAATAGGTGAGCAGTCCCAGCGTGGTGGCGATGAGGATCATAGCGGTTTGTGTGATGAGTACCACCCGGCGGCGATCAAAGGTATCTGCCACCAGGCCGCCGATGAGGGCGAAAAGCAAAATGGGAAGAAATTTGGCAATGCCGATGCCGCTGACCACGATGGGGTTGTCGCTGAGCACGCGCAGATGCCAAAAAATGGCCCAGACCTGCATCTGGGACCCTGTATTAGAGATCAATAACCCTGCCCAGTACATGGCGTAACGCCGGTTGTTTTTTAGGGCAGGGGGGATGTGGAACAACTGTTTAATTGTCGGCAAAAGTCTAGGTACCCCAGTCTCTCAGGTATAAGAAGTCGTAACCCACGGTACGGTTGCTCAACTTGGCAATGGGCGGCAGCACCCGTTTGAACTGATTGCGGCGCACGCGCTGCAGCACTGCCCGGACAAATTCTTCTTTGAAACCGGCGTCCACGCATTCCTGCGGGGTGTAGCGCTGGTCAATGAGCAAATAGAGGATCTGGTCGGCCTGCTCGTAGGTGAAACCGAGTTCGTTCTCATCGGTTTGTCCCACCCACAGGTCAGCGGAGGGAGCTTTGTCCAGAATGGGCTGAGGCACCCCAACGGCTTTGGAGAGCTGGCGCACCTGGGCTTTGTACAGGTCACCAATGGGGTTGAGTGCGCAGGCGGAATCACCGTACAGGGTGGAATAGCCCAGAAGGATCTCGGTTTTGTTACCAGTTCCCACCACCAGGCCTTTGAAAGCCTCGGACTGATCAAAGAGGATGATCATGCGCTGGCGGGCCATGATGTTACCCTTGCGACGATTGTCCATATCGGGGAAGCGCTCAATGAGCGGATCCACCATCTCGGTGATGGGCACGGTGAGGGCTTGGATTTTCAGGTCGTCGATCACCAGTTGGGCGTGATCCAGCGATCCCTGCGAGCTGGTTTTGTAAGGCATACGGATGACGAGCACGTTCTCAGGGCCAAGCGCTTCTGCGGCCAGGTAACAGGCCAGGGCAGAATCGATGCCGCCGGAAAGGCCCAGCACGGCCCTTTGAAAGCCCGCGCGGGTGATCTCAGAGCGAATAAAGCCGGTGAGGATCTTGCGTGCCAGGTCGGTATCGATGGACAGATCAGACATGTTTTCCTCCTGAAAATCCAAACGGTAAAAGAGTCATCATATCGGTGCTCGTCCTTATTTTGAAGTAATGCGCGTCAGTTCGCGCAGGACCATGCTGGTACGTTCGTCGCGCAGCAGGGGTAAGCGGGCGCGAGTGCGGTGCAGTTGATTGAGGTCCAGTTCCACATAGGTAAGGGCTTCTTCGTGCTGAGGTCCGTGCACCAGGGCCACTCCATCGGGGGTGTACACGCTGGCGCCACCCCAAAAATTGAGGCCGTCTTCATAGCCAACGCGGTTGGTGTGGGCCACAAAGGAGGTGAAGAGTCCGGCATAAGCGCGGTTGATCTCATCCACCCAGCGGGCAGAATCGAGGCGGGCGCCTTCGCCATCCGTAGCGGGATGGGGCAGACCGCGGCCGGGGCTGGCAGAAGCAAAGAGAAAGAGATCGGCACCGTCCAGCCAGAGCAGATAAGGCAGGGAGGCGTGCCAGAAGTCTTCGCAGATGAGCATACCTACCCGGCCAAAGCGGGTATCAAAGGCGCGCACCTGGTCACCCCAGGCAAAGAAACGGCCTTCATCAAAGAGACCGTAAGTTGGCAGATACACTTTGCGGTGCACGTGCAGCACTTTGCCGGCAGATAGGTAGGCGGAGGCAATGTAGAAGCGATTGCGTTCATCTTCTTCTACAAAACCGACCATCAGGTCAATGTTTTGACTTTCTTCCAGCAGGCGGTGAAACACCGGGTCAGAATCTACGGCGCGGTGGGCAACGGTGGGCACCAGGTCTTGAAGCACATAACCGGTAAGCGAAAGTTCCGGGAAGACAAGCAGATCAGCGCCATTTTGGCGAGCTTGTGAGATGAGGGTGAGATGTTTTTGCAGGTTTTTATCTACATCTCCCAGAATGGTGTTAATTTGGGCTAGGGCGAGGTTTAATTTCATAGGGTTTTGCTTTCTGAGATCGTTCTCTTCTTAAACCATCGCAACGATGGTATCTGTTTGATCCAGTTGAGGATGCTAATTGTACTCAATATTGCGGCAAACGTGTAAATCAGGGCTGCCCAACTCTCAATGCGCAGTCCCAGCCAGCTCTGAGCCGGGTCGGCGCGCATAAAGGTGAAGAGCAGCATATCCAGGCTGAAGATCAGCAGCAAAACGGTGCTGCACAATCCGGGCCGATTGGCTTTTCTGAGCAGCAGTTCTGCCAGACCCAGGAAGACCAGCAAGCTGAGCGCGGCCAGAGGCTGCACAGGGCTGCGCAAACTGTAAAGACCGCTTTCATCCAATACGCTCAATCCCCACCAGGTGCCCTGCGGCAAAGTAATGCCATAGGCGCTGCCTTCAAGCAGGCAGGCTAGCCAGGCGGCGATACTGAGGGGCATAAGCATGACCACCAGACGGTCACAAAGCTGCCAGAAGCCCCATTGCCACAGCCGTGTTGCCAGGGCAACAGCTAAAAGTGCACCAGCCAGGGCGCCTTCCCAGGCCAGTCCACCTTGCCAAATCTGGATGATCTCCCGGGGGTAAAGTCCGTAATAATGAAGGTGTTCCAGCACGTAAGCAACTCTCGCTCCCAGCAATGCACCCACAAGGACGAGCATTCCGCTGAGCAGCCAGTTCAACCTCTGGCCGGTCGGTGAGGTGAGGGCAAGCCGCCACAGGCCAAAACTGGCGCCGATGGCGAGGAGGAGCGAAAAAGAGTGGATGGAAGCGAGAAATGTCATAAGTCTTTATTTTTATCTTATCACAATCAAGATCAAGGCGTTTACCTCTCAATAGATTGGGTAAAAATATGGAAAAACGGATTAAGAAAGACTAATACTTTAGGGTGAAGTAAATTTCCCTTTGAGGTAAAATTAAGCAGGAACAAAGGATTGTAGATGAGCTCGAGTGATGAAAGACTGCAGGTACTTAAATTAATTGAAGAGGGCAAGATCAGCGCCAGTGAAGCCGTCTCGATGCTCGACGCTGCTTCCAACCCGGCTAACGATCCTGGCCAGAGTACTGCCGTCAGCAGTGAGCCTGCCCGTTATGTGCATATTTTGGTCACAGATCTGGATACTGGCAAGGCCAGGGTTAACATTCGCATGCCCATCAATCTGGTCAATACCGGCATCAAAATGGGAGCACACCTCTCGACAGAGATCAACGTGCTGGACACGAACCAGATCAACGATTACATCAAACGCGGCATCACAGGCCAGGTGTTGGATGTGATGGATGATGATGAAGGTGAGCGGGTTCAGATCTTCCTGGAAAAATAAAAACTGCGGAGACTCCGCAGTTTTTTGTTGTCAGTTGATCGATTCCACTCGCTCAATTTGGGGGAAGAACTGTCTGACCGTT
>CAZWKK010000219.1:0-3913 GCA_964634855.1 uncultured Anaerolinea sp. | reverse complement strand
GGCAGTGTTTCCATGTCGGATATCTGGAATGTCATCGCTGGCAAATCCACCCTGGCTTTGGTTGCAGGTGGGCTTATCATCGTTGGCTTTGGTGTCAAAGCGGCTTTGGTCCCCTTACACACCTGGCTGCCTGATGCCCATTCTCAGGCGCCAAGCGGCATCAGTGCCATGCTTTCAGGTGTGGTTATCGAGGCAGGGCTTGTGGCCATGCTGCGCACACTTGGGCTGTTGGCTAATCTGCAAAACGCTCCCTGGGGGCCGATCTTGCTGGCCTTCGGCTGCATCAATGTCTTGGTGGGCAACCTGATGGCGTTGCGTCAGAAGGAAGTGAAACGCTTGCTGGCCTATTCCAGTATTGCCCAGGTTGGCTATATGATGGTGGGCTTCGGCATCTCCGTCATTTCCAAGGTCTATGTGGGTGCGGCAGGTGGTTTCTTCCATCTCCTAACCCACGCCATGATGAAAGGCCTGGCCTTCCTGGCTGCCGGTGCATTGTTGTACAGTCTGCACCTGGCCAAGGGTGAACATGTGCCGTTGGTACTGGATGACCTCAACGGCGTTTCCAAGAAGTACCCCTTTGTTGCTTTCCTGCTGAGCCTGGCTTTGTTAGGCCTGGGCGGGTTACCACCCATGGCAGGGTTCATGTCTAAATGGCAGATCCTGCTGGGTGCAGCCCAGATCTCCAGCGGGCTGATGATCGGCGTGATCATTTTTGTTGGCCTGAACAGTGTCCTGTCTCTCGCCTACTACGCCCCCATGATCAACCGCATGTACCGTCACGAAACCTCCGAAGCTGTGGCCTCTGGTAAAGCGGTTTCCTGGATCATGGTCTTGCCTATGGTTATTTTGGCCGTTGGCATCATTGCCTTCGGCATCTGGCCTTCGCTGGCGACCTTCCTCACCAATAACGCCGCCGCCAGTTTCATCTACGCATTTGGAAGTTAGGAGAGAAAATGAGCATAATTCTTACCCCTCCTCTGGCTTTTCTGATCTACATTCCCCTGGTGGTTGCCATCTACATGGTAGGCCGTGCCTTGGCTGGCAAAGGCAACCCATCAGACAACAAATCCAGCCTGTACGGTAGTGGTGAAGCAGCACCGACCACCCTTGCCGCGCCAGGGTACCGCCCCTTCTTCCTGGTGGCATTTTTCTTTGCCATCCTGCATTTGGGTGTGCTGGTTTTGGCTACCGGTACTTTGGATGCGAAGTTGATCCCGTATCTGGTTGGTTTGATCCTCGCCCTCATCGCTCTGATCCTGGGCTAGGGGTTTATTGGTGAAAAGGAGATGTGAATGACTGATCCAATTCAAGGCATTATGGATAAACTGAAGACCTGGGCACGCGTCAACTCGCCTTGGGCCATTCATTTCAACAGCGGTTCCTGTAACGGCTGTGATATTGAGATCCTGGCCACACTGACCCCGCGCTACGACGTGGAGCGGTTCGGCATCAAGTTGCAGGGCAGCCCGCGCCATGCCGATGTGCTTATCTGCACCGGCCCAGTAAGCTTGCAGGCTCGTGACCGTCTCATCCGTGTGTATGAGCAGATGCCTGAGCCCAAGTTTGTGGTGGCGGTTGGCTCCTGCGCCATCAGTGGTGGCGTTTTTCAGGGCTGCTACAACGTGGTTGGAGACATCAGTGAAGTGATCCCGGTGAATGTATACGTTCCCGGCTGCCCGCCCCGCCCTGAAGCCATCATCTATGGTGTGGTGCAATTATTGCAAAGCTTGCAGAACTAGGAGGAGAAAAATGACTTCTAAAGAAACCAAACGAACCCCTCAGGAGATCTTGCAGGCTGCCCAGACCATTTTGCAACCGTGGACGATCTCAACCGCTACTCCAGAAGAGAACCGTCTGGATGTGGTGATCGATGCCAAAGACATTAAAGCTGCCACTAAAGCCATCTTGGATAACAAACTGGGATATCTGGCTGCCATTACCGGTTTGGACGCCCCTGAATACGAAGTGGTAGAGGGCTCCACTACCAAAACCCCCATCGCCGATAAAGGCCAGGTGGAAGTGATCTATCACTTCTGCGAAGGCCCCGTTATCACCAGTTTGCGCATCTTGTTACCCTATGACCATGCTGAAATGGATACGATCTGCGATGTTCTGCCTTCCGCCTCACTGTACGAGCGCGAGACCATGGAATTGTTGGGCGTCAATTTTATTGGCACTCCCAGCACGGATCGCCTGCTTCTGCCCGACAACTGGCCGGATGGCGTTTATCCGTTGCGCAAGGCATTTACCGGTTTATCCAACGAGAAAGCAGCTTAAGAGGTGAGAGAGATGGAAACGAATCACGAACCCGAAAAATTTATCGTTTCGATCGGCCCGCAGCACCCTGCACTGAAAGAGCCCGGTCACTTTGAGTTCACCGTGGATGGCGAGATCGTCACCAACGCCACCGCCCGCCTGGGCTTTGTGCACCGCGGTATGGAGAAGGGGACTGAAAGCCGAAATTATGTGCAGGACCTTTACCTGATGGAGCGCGTTTGCGGTATTTGCTCTCACGTGCATGCCATGGCCTTTGCCCTGGGTGCTGAAAAATTGGCTGGTGTGCAGGCACCTCCCCGTGCCCAGGCCATCCGCGAACTGATCGGCGAGTTGGAGCGCATTCACAGCCACATGCTTTGGCTTGGCGTTGCTGCCCATGAAGGTGGGTTTGATACGCTCTTCATGTTCTCCTGGCGCGACCGTGAGACCGTAATGGATCTGCTTGAACTCCTCAGCGGCAACCGCGTCAACTATTCTGCCAATATTTTGGGCGGCGTAAAAATTGATGTCAACCAGGAACAGATCGATACCATCAAAGCTGGTATGGATTTCCTGGAGGAACGAACCAAGCATTACATGAAGGTTGTCACTGAAGACGAGACCTTCCTGGGCCGTACCCGCAAGATCGGTCTGATGACCAAAGAGCAGGCAGAATATCTGGGCGCTGTTGGCCCCACCGCCAGAGCCTCTGGTGTGGAACGTGATGTGCGCGTGGATTCTCCGTATGCCGGATATCCACTCTTCCCCACCAAGACCATCACCGAACCGGCTGGCGATCTGGAAGCCCGTTTTGTGGTGCGAATCAATGAGCTCTTTGAGAGCTACCGCCTGGTGCGTGAGATCGTAGATAACCTACCGGAGAGTGAACTCTCTGTGCGTATGCCGCGCCGCATCCCCGCCGGCGAGACCATCAGCCGGGTGGAAGCACCCCGTGGCGAACTGCTGTATTTCATGAAGAGCAATGGTACCGATCAGCCTGATCGGGTAAAAGTGCGTACCCCAAGCCTGTGCAACTGGGCCTCCGTGCTCACCCTGGCTGTAGGGCACAAGCTGGCCGATATGCCCATGATCCTGGCAGGGATTGACCCCTGCTTCTCTTGCAACGACCGCATGGTGACGGTCAACCGTGGCTCTGATTCTCAGCTTTGGAGCTGGGAAAAACTTCGTCAGTACGGGATAGCGTATTACAAATGAACCTGACAATTAACCCCATTCTCGCACTTCTTATTTTTCCTGGCGGGCTCAGCCTGCTGGCCTTCGGTCTGGTTTATGAATTCGCTGATCGAAAACTGGTTGCCCGTTTTCAGAACCGGGTAGGACCGCGCTGGTTCCAACCCCTGGCTGACTGGGTGAAGTTGCTGGCAAAAGAAGAGATCATCCCTGAAGGTGTGAACCCGGCTTTGTTCATCTCCCTGCCCATTGTTGCCCTGGCAGCCGCCCTCACCGCTTCTTTGTATGTGCCCATGTTTGGCTTCAAACCAGCTTACGGGTTCAATGGTGACCTCATCGTCACACTGTATCTGCTCAGCCTCATGACCCTGTGCATCGGCCTGGCGGGCGCCAATACCAAAGACCGCTTCTCCCTCATCGGCGCCACCCGTGCGCTGACGCAGTTGTTCTCTTATGAAGCGCCTTT
>CAZWKK010000218.1:0-3916 GCA_964634855.1 uncultured Anaerolinea sp. | reverse complement strand
AAGCCAGCCGCGGCAAGCTCAAGATCTTTTTGGGCTATGTGGCAGGCGTAGGCAAGACCTACGCCATGCTTGAAGCCGCCCATCAGCGCCTGGATGAAGGCGTAGATATGGTGGTGGGCTACGCTGAAACGCACAGCCGTAAAGAAACAGAAACTCTGCTCAGCGGCCTGGAGATCTTGCCTCGCCGCCAGGTGGAATACCGCGGCACCACCCTCTCAGAAATGGACCTGGATGGCATTTTGGTCCGCCACCCTCAACTGGTGCTTGTGGATGAACTGGCCCATACCAATGCCCCTGGGTCGCGCCACCCCAAGCGCTACATGGATGTGGAAGAACTACTCAATGCAGGCATTGACGTCTACTCCACAGTGAATATTCAACATTTGGAAAGCCTGGTAGACGTGGTGCAGCAGATCACCGGGGTCGTGGTACGCGAGAAGATCCCGGACCGCCTTCTGGACGAAGCTGGCGAGATCGAGCTCATTGACCTGCCCACCAATGAGTTGTTACAGCGTTTAAAAGACGGCAAAGTCTACATTTCTGACCAGGCCATGCGTGCCCTGGAAAAATTTTTCCGCAAGGGCAATCTTACCGCCCTGCGTGAACTGTCTTTGCGCCGCGCGGCCAACCGTGTGGACAACCAGATGCTCAACTACATGCAGCATGAGGCCATTGCCGGCCCCTGGCCTGCCGCTGAACGAATTTTGGTTTGCATCAGCTCTCACCCGCTAGCCGAACGGCTCATCCGCTCAGGCAAACGGCTGGCAGAAGATCTGAACGCTGAATGGCACGTACTGTTTGTGGAAACACCACAACACCTGAAGATGCCCGCAGATAACCGTGCCAGGGTGCAGCACTTTTTTGCCCTGGCAGAAGAACTGGGTGCCAGGGTAAGCAGCGTAACCGGTGAATCAGTGGCTGATGAAGTGCTCAAGTTCAGCCGGGAACACAACATTACCAAGATCATCGCCGGAAAGCCTTACAGACCGCGCCTGGTGGAATTGGTACGCGGCTCGGTGATCGATCAGATCATCCGCGGCAGCGGATCCATCGATGTGTATGTGGTCAGTGATGGGTCAGCACAGCCACAAGCTCCAAGTCAAAAAACCGGCCTGGATCTAACTCCACACCGCCCATTGTGGCGATACCTTGTAAGCCTGGTACTGGTTGGGTTGGTCAGTCTAATCGGCGTTCCCCTAAGCGGGTTCCTGGACCCCACCAATCTGGTGATGGTGTACCTGCTGGCGGTTGTCTTTTCAGCCGTCTATTTAGGACGTGGGCCAGCTATTCTGGCATCCATACTCAGCGTCCTGTGTTTTGACTTTTTCTTCATTGATCCTACTCTAACCTTTTCGGTCTATGACACACAGTACCTCATTACCTTTGCCGGTCTGTTACTGGTGGGTCTCATCATTAGCAGCTCTGCCGCCCTCCTGCGCGACCAGGTGGACGCCATGCGCCGCAAAGATCAGCTCACGCAGGCGTTGTTGGAATACAGCCGCGAATTAACCGGCGCCATCAACGTGGAACAAGTACTTAAGGTTGCTATTAGTTCCGTAAGCAAGAACTTGAAACGAGAGAATGTGATCTTGCTGCCCGGCAATAACGGATTAGAAGTGGGGTTTAACAGCCCGGATTTCACCCTCAATCAAGATGAACTGGCGGTGGCCGAATGGGCTTTCAAACACAACCAGGCGGCCGGGCACGGAACCGATACATTGCCCGCGACAGCCGTCCGTTTTGCGCCTTTACTTACTTCCCATGGTCCAGTGGGAATTTTGGGCATCAAGGCTGATAAAGGGGAACCCTCCTTTTCCATGCACCAGCGCATGCAGTTGGAAGGCGTAGCCAACCTCACCGCTCTGGCTTTGGAACGCGCCTTGCTGGCCAAATCTGCCGCCGAAACCGAGATGCTAAAGAATACAGAAAAACTTCAATCGGCGCTGCTCAATTCCATCTCCCACGAACTGCGTACGCCGCTCTCCTCCATCACCGGGGTGCTCACCACCCTCGTCGATTCTGAGAATAACCAGCAGCAAACACTGAAAATGGATAGCGATACCCGCCTGGACCTGCTCAATTCTGCCATCGGACAGGCTCGCAATTTGAACCTGCTGGTGGAGAACCTGCTGAACATGACCCGCCTGGAAGCAGGCAGTGTTCACCTCAACCTCGATTGGGTGGACCTGCAAGACCTGATCGGCTCTGTATTACAACAATACTCTCCCCGCCTGCACGAGCGTGAGGTAAAGGTAGACCTGCAACCCAACCTGCCGCTTGTCCATTGTGATGCCATCCTGGTTGCCCAGGTGCTGGCCAACCTGATCGACAATGCCTGTAAATATTCGCCGGAACGCTCGCCCATACAGATCAGCGTGGTGGCGCACAAAAAAGAAGTTGAAGTAAAGGTAAGAGATTTTGGCTCTTCTCTGCCTAAAGAAGAGATTAAGCGCGTTTTCGAGAAATTCTTCCGTGGCATTGAGCACAAAAGCACCACCGGTACCGGTCTTGGACTCTCCATTTGCAAAGGTATCATCGAAGCCCACGGTGGGCACATCTTGGCCGAAAACAATGCAGACAAAGGTATGACCTTTGCCTTTTCATTGCCCATTGAACAGAAGGACGGAGCAGAATAATGGAACGCTCCAGGCGCATCTTGATCGTGGATGACGAACCGGATATCCGGCGATTCTTGCGCGCGTCGCTTAAACTGTATCAGTACGAGATCCTGGAAGCCGCCACAGGCATGGAAGCCATTCAGATGGTAGATGATCACCGCCCGGATCTTATCATCCTCGATCTGGGGCTGCCAGATCTTGACGGTGTGGAGGTAACGCGCCAGGTACGCCAGACCAGCCGCATCCCCATCATCATCCTTTCGGTGCGCAACAGCGAAAATGAAAAGATCGAAGCGCTGGATGCCGGCGCTGAAGACTACCTGACCAAACCCTTTGGCATGGGTGAACTGCTGGCCAGAGTGCGGGTGGTACTCAGGCGCTCTGAACCCCAGGGTGACAACAGAGTGCTTGCCTTTCGTGACCTCAAGCTGGACCTGCCAGGCCACAAAGTAACCTTGAAGGACAACGAGGTTCTCCTCACACCTACCGAATTTGATATTCTGACTGTGCTGATGCAAAATGCCGGCGTTGTGGTCACCCATCACCAGCTCATCCAGCAGGTTTGGGGCCCCGCCTACGAAGAGGACAGCGGCCGCCTCATCCGTGTGAACATCAGCAACCTGCGCCGCAAGATCGAAACCGACCCCAACCGCCCCAATTACATTCTCACTGAACTGGGTGTGGGCTACCGGTTTAACGACAGCGAAGCTTGATCTCCTCAAATTCTCGACATAGCCTGCGCAATTAATAAAATTCGGCTTCTTTTTTAGGGTACAATCCAAAACGGTGTTTTGCACAAAACACCCACCCCGGCAGACTTTGTCTTTGCTGAAACTCACATCGAGGAAAACGATTGATGAACAAGATCAACGCAGTGATTTTTGATTATGGCGGCGTTCTGATCGATTGGAACCCGTACTACCTGTACCGCAAATTGCTGGTCAACGATACTGAGATCGCCCGATTCTTGCAGGAGATCGATTTTAAGACCTGGAACTACGAATTTGATAAGGGATACCCCTTTGAACAGGGCATTGCTGAAATGATGAGCAAGTACCCCCAGCACAGCAAGCTGATCCAGACCTACGGCGAGCGCTGGCTGGAGACCATTGGCGTCACCTTTGATGAGACCATTCAACTGGTAAAAGAAGTGAAAGCGAAAGGTTACCGCGTGTTGGGCCTGAGCAACTGGTCGGCAGAAAAGTTCAAGATTGTGCGCCCGAAATACGAGTTCTTTAATCTTTTTGAAGACATGGTCATCTCCGGCGAGGTCAAAGCCGTCAAACCAGAGCCACAGA
>CAZWKK010000217.1:0-3929 GCA_964634855.1 uncultured Anaerolinea sp. | reverse complement strand
GGTTTTGAGGAACTTCTTCCCGCTGAATTTCGTCTTGGTAGTGAGGCACGCGATGAATAAGACACTCACTATTAAAGATTACGAATTGATCTCTGCGTTCCTCGATTCTGCTTGTTCTCCCAAAGAAGTTGCATTAGTCGAGGCGCGTATCCAGTCAGAGCCGGCGTTCAGCCAGGCAATAGCTGAATTTAAACGCGCCAAGTATGCCCTCAGCAAGATCCCGCACAAGCGCGCGCCACGCAACTTTACCCTCAGTGCAGCCATGGTGCCGCAAAAGTCAAAGCGCTCCTTTTGGGCGCCTACCTTGAACTTTGTCGCGCTGGGCGCTTCTTTGATGCTGGCCGTTGTCTTTGTGGGCAGCAAGTTCTTTGGCTTTGGAGTGAATTCTCTGGCGGCGAAACAGGCCATCCCCATGATGGCTGCTGCTCCGGCAGAGTCTGCCAGCGCCGATAATATGATTAGCCCCATCATCACCTGGCAAGAGGCACGTGGCATGGGTGGCGGCGGCGGTGACGCGGGTGCCTACGGCATCGGTGGCGGGCCGGCCGCGGATACCTTCAGCGCAGAAGCTGCCCCGAATACGACCAGCAGCTTAACCACCGAGGCGACCCCTGAGATCCCCGCAGTAGTCCCAGAAACATCCACTATGACGGCCGATGAGGCATCGGGTCTGATCCTGGGCATGGCTCCACAAGAGGAGCAGGGGACCGTGCTGGCCAAAAGCCAACCAGCTGATGCAGCTCCCACTGCATCGAACACACCCTGGCTGCTCATTTCTGAGATCTCTTTGGGTGCGGTCGCACTCGTTTCTGTCATCGCATCTTTGTTGCTGCGCAGGCGGTAATTGCCCTCCAAACCGTACAAATTTTGTCCCATGTGCGCATCTCCCCTGGAAATCCGTGAACAAATGGGGGAGATGCGTCCAACTTGCCCATCTTGCGGATGGGTGCACTATGAAGACCCCAAGGTAGCTGCCGGGGTCTTGGCGGTTAAAGACAAGATGATCTTGCTGGTTCGCCGCACCATGGATCCGTTTATCGGCCAATGGAGCATCCCGGCTGGCTTTGTCAACGCCTATGAAGACCCGGCTCAGGCGGCAGTGCGGGAATGCCGCGAGGAGACCGGTCTGGTGGCTGAGGTGGAAGGGCTGTTTGATTTGCTTACCGGTCGTGAGCATCCCCGTGGATCTGATATTTTCCTGGTCTATCGCGTTCATATTCTGAGTGGGGAACTTAGGGCGGCAGATGATGCCGATGGCGCAGATTGGTTCCCGCTGGATCAACTGCCAGAGTTGGCCTTTGAGTCAACGCGTACCATCATTGCCCGTTTGACCGCAAAATAAAACAAAAATCCTAAAAATGATAAAATGGTATAGAGGTTGCATCCTCTTTTTTGTCGATTAACCTTTTTCGAAAGTGACCCCCATGCCTGGTTATTCAAATTCACGCAGTTCAAGCTCAAAAAAATCGAAATCAACCTCCACCACACGGCGCAGCAGTGGCAAGAGATCAAAAACTGTAGCCCAGCCGGTGCATATTTCGCCTGAATCCAAAAAGGACATCATCGGTGGTCTGTTGGCAGTTGTGGGCGTCATCAGCCTGTTCAGCTATTTTTCCACCGAGCAGGGGTCACTCACCACCTGGTTCAGCAATTTCCTCAAGCATATTGCGGGCTGGGGTGGCATTCTGCTGCCTCTGGCCCTTGTAGCCTCAGGTCTATGGTTGCTCTTTCGCAATGTCGAAAAATTCCCCCGTCTTTCCACTGGCCGTTCCATTGGCATCGTTCTGGCTTACCTCAACCTGCTGGGTTGGTTCCATTTCTTTGATGGGGGCGGCTACGC
Source organism: uncultured Anaerolinea sp. (assembly GCA_964634855.1). Taxonomy (GTDB): domain Bacteria; phylum Chloroflexota; class Anaerolineae; order Anaerolineales; family Anaerolineaceae; genus UBA6107. Next base: position 2,089 of record CAZWKK010000217.1, on the reverse strand, counting down.
CAGTGCTGCCCTAGGCCAAGGAGGCGGGTATGTGGGCGCCTTCTTTAGCCAGCTCCTGATCAATGGATTGGGCAGCGCGGGGGCGGTGGTATTCCTCATCGCCTGGCTCATCATCTCACTTGCATTCATTCTTGATCATTCGGTGCCTGAACTGGCGAACGAAGTTTCCAAATTGTTTGACCGGCCGCAAAAAGCAGCACGACCCATGCCCGTGGCGCGGATTCAGCCCGCAGTAGAGAAGGCGCCGCGCAAGGTGATGACGTTTGAAGAACACGAGGAACTGCCAGAGGGCTTTAGTCCTCTCAACATGAGCGGTAAAGAGTCCCCTATGCGCTCCATCGTGGTCAGTCCAAAACACAAAGAATCAGATAGCGCTGAAGATGCGCAGGGCTCAACCAGAACGGCCGCTTCAACCAGAGGCAACGAGATGCCGTCCCGTCAAGAAGCACCTGTGATGAGCGAACCCGTGGTCACCCGTGTGGTAAAGCCGCAAAAGCCCTGGCCCATGCCCGCCATTGATGCTGTTCTCGACCCGGCCAACCCGGTCACCATTCAGGGGCATGTAGATAAAGACCGCGCCAGGATCATTGAAGAAACCCTGGCCTCGCTGGGAGCTCCCGGCCACGTGGTAGAAATTCACCGCGGGCCAACGGTGACCCAGTTTGGCGTGGAACCCGATTTTATTGAATCGCGCGGTGGCAAGGTGCGTGTGCGCGTTGCCAAGATCGTTTCTGTGGCAGATGACCTGGCCATGACCCTGGCTGCACCCAGTATTCGTATTCAGGCGCCGGTTCCTGGCCGCAGTTATGTGGGCATCGAGGTGCCCAACCCCGAAGTTTCTGTGGTCGGCCTGCGCGAGGTGATCGAAAACGAGGCTTATCGCAAGCTCAAGTCCAGTCTGCGCCTTGGCCTGGGCAAAGACGTCTCTGGCAAGCCCATTTGCGCTGATCTCACCAATATGCCCCATCTGCTGATTGCCGGTACCACCAACTCGGGTAAATCGGTTTGCGTCAATTCCATCCTCACCAGCCTGCTGCTCACCAATTCGCCGGCGGACCTGCGCCTGGTGCTGGTGGACCCCAAGCGGGTGGAGCTGACCGGCTATAACCGCATTCCCCATCTGCTGGCCCCCGTGGTGGTAGATGCCGAAAAGGTCATCGGCGCCCTGCAGTGGGTGATCCGAGAGATGGACGCGCGCTATCACAAGTTCTCAAAGGTGGGCGTGCGCAATATCGCTGAGTTCAACAAACGCGGCGAGGAGCACCTGCCCTATCTGGTGGTGGTCATTGATGAGTTGGCCGACCTGATGATGCTGGCGCCAGATGAAACCGAGCGCGCCATTATGCGCCTGGCCCAACTGGCCCGCGCCACCGGTATTCACCTTATCATTGCCACCCAGCGTCCCTCTGTGGATGTGCTCACCGGCCTCATCAAAGCCAACCTGCCGGCCCGTATCGCATTTGCCGTTGCCTCCGGCGTAGATAGCCGCGTCATCCTCGATCAGCCCGGTGCTGAAAAGCTGCTGGGTCGCGGCGATATGCTTTACCAGGCGCCAGATGCCCCCGCACCGGTGCGTTTACAGGGTACCTATGTTTCTGATGGCGAGATCCAGCGGCTGGTGGAAAACTGGAAGGTCATCGCCATGAACTACAACGATGGCACTACCGTTGATCCCTTTGCCAATGCCTCTTATGAGATGTTACCAGATGGCGTGCCCCTCAAACAAGGCGCCCTGTGGGAAGACGGCCAACTGGTGAACGAAGACCCCAGCCTGAATGATGCCATCTCCATTGTGCGCAAAGAGGGCAAGGCGTCGATATCCATGTTACAGCGCCGAATGCGCGTAGGCTACACTCGCGCCGCCAGGTTGATCGATAAGATGGAAGAGCGCGGCATCATCGGCCCGCAGGTGATGGGGGTGCAGACCCGCGAGGTGCTCGATTACGGCGAGGAAGCCAACCTTGAGCAGGAAGAACCCGAAGAAACTGAATAATTAAATGAAAAGAGCGCTTCAACCTGAAGCGCTCTTTTTTCTTTTAATGGGCTTTAGCCTGTCGAGAGAGCGAAGCGAGGGAGACAATAAACCACC
>CAZWKK010000216.1:0-3953 GCA_964634855.1 uncultured Anaerolinea sp. | reverse complement strand
TGTAAATAGCAGTAATACATCAATCCAGAAAAAAATTCACTGCTCACAACAGTGAATTTTTTTAGGATACTCCTCAAGTAAGACTATCGTATTTAACAATCAAGCAAGGGGAGGTTGTTACTTACTCGTTTTTCCTTCGCCTGGGTAGTTCGGGGTATTTTGGCCATAATATCTGAAAACGTCCACAGCCTGTTCGATTTGTTCATCCGTTAACATCGCCATGTTTCCGCCAAGAGATTTGGCGATGGCATATGTTTTGGCGGCTTCTTCCAAGTATACGCAGGCGTATAAAGCTTTTTTCAAGGATTTACCAACAGCCACAACGCCATGATGCTTTAGGATGACTGCTGACCGACCATTAAGGTAATTTACAACCTCAACGCCCATTTGTTCGCTGGCCGCAGAAGTATAAGGCGCTACTTTAACTGATCCCATTACTGCGTTGGCCATGGTGGTTATATTGCAGGGCAGTTCATCCGCTACAAGCCCGACAGCGGTGGCATAGGGTTGGTGCGTGTGGATAACCGCTTGGATATTGTCGTCTGATCTGAAAATATATAGCAGGGCGCTTGTGTCCACTGAGGGTTTTCGAGTTCCTTCCACAATCTGACCCCAAAGGTCCATAACGAGGACATCATCCTCGACCATATCCTCATAAATCATGCCTGAAGGTGTAACCAATACGTGATCCCCCACGCGCATGCTGATATTTCCACCAGAAAGAGCAATTAACCCGTAGCGATCTAATGATATTCCAGCCTTAATAACATCACTTTTTTCTTGCTGATACATTGGTTTCTTTCTTTGATTGAAATTGTTTGTTGTGTGAATTAATCATCGCCTTCATCTCGTTGGGATGAATGCGTTCTTCGATCTTTAGTAATTGCTGCTCGAGCAAATTTGGGTCGGAATAAACCTTCCACTCCACCCAATATTTGCTTCTTTTACCTGATTTGTTCTTAATTCGGATGAATTGTGTAGATTGAAGCTTGAATTCTTTAATAAAGAATTCCGAAAGTTCACTGAAGAGAAATTCGCGTTTCTTGCCCGCACCCTGGAAGATAACACGGTCTGATTGAATTTCAATCACTTCAGGGGTGCTACGACTGATCAACAAACGATAAACAGAGTAGATACAGACTATGCCAACTAACACCCATAAGATACGTGTGGAAGAGCTATTGATGTATCGATAGACACAGTATGCAAGCGCCAACAGTGATACCATGCCCTCCCCGTACACTCTAGAACGATACAATCGAGGGTCGTGACGAAACAAGGTGGGCATGGTATCAGAGTATGTCATATGAACTATTCTTCCACAGCGGTTTGGGTGCGGAGTAAGGCAGCTTCCTTGAGGATTCTAGCCCGATTCCAGACGGCTAACGCAACAGCGCCAGCGGTGATAATGATCGTCCCTACAATACCCAACCCATTCAACCTGACAATACCCCACGTGAGCGGGTTAGCACCATCAACAATGCTTGAAACCATGGAAGCACCAGTGGGCATCGCGAATTGCGCGTCGATGGCTGCCTGAGTAAACAGGGGAGCAAGATTGGTCGCGATTAGCAGGCCAACAGCCAGAACAATCACACCAACAACCAGAGCACGGAAACCGTTACCACGCACAATCGGGGTAATCAGCACGAACATCCAGGGGATGGTGGCCAGGTCACCGAAGGGCAATACCTTGTTGCCAGGCAGAATCACAGCCAGGAACACGGCAATCGGGACAAGGATCAGTGCCACGGTAAGGGTGATTGGGTGACCAATACCAACAGCGGAGTCCAAACCAATAAAGATCTTGCCACGGTTCTTGAACCGAGTCTTAATCATCTCAGTGGCAGCATCGGAAATTGGCAGCAGACCTTCCATCAGGAGGGCAGCCATTTTGGGGATAAGCACCAATACCGCACCCATGGTGACGCCAAGAAGGAGGATATCTTTGACAGCGTAACCAGCCAAGGCACCAATGATAAGGCCAAGGAGGGTACCGATAAGAATCGGTTCACCAAAAACACCAAAACGCTGCTGGGCTTTTTCGATATTGAAGTCAACCTTGTTCAAACCAGGAATGACATCGATTAGTTTGTTAAACACCCAGGCGATTGGGGCATAAGCGGTTGAGAAGCCATGAGGCAAAGAAATGCCTGGCATGTCCAAGCTTTCCTGCACCAATGGAGCAGTAACGTCCCCAAATACCATAATGATGATCATGTTCACGACGGCCGCGAGCACACCGAGCGGAATGCTCTTGGTCAGAATCGCAACCAAGGCACCAGTGAAGGCAAAATGCCAATAATCCCAGATGTCGACATCGACGGTTTGGGTGGTGTTTGTCAGCAACATGACGATGTTGACAATCAGGCCAACCGGAATGATGATGAGACCAACTGTGGAGGCGAAGGAAATCGCCGCAGCAGCCGGCCAACCAACATCGATGATCGACAGAGAGAGCCCAAACCTCGAGACCATTTGGGAGACTGCCGGGCCGAGATTACCGGTCAGTGCTGCGATAACGAGGTTCAATCCGATGAAACCAACGCCAACCGTTAGACCTGCGCGCAGGGATTTGCCGAACTTGGCACCCAACGCCAGGCCAAAGATGCAGATAATAATCGGCATCATAACAGAAGGCCCAAGAGCCTGAATGTAATTAAAGATCTTTAGAATGAAATCCATCATATTCTCCATTGTGTCTAGTTGAGCTAGGAATCCATCAGCTTGTAGACTTCTTCCATTGTCTGCTCAATACCGATTCCCGTCAGAAAGGCTGTACCCCTGATATAAGGGCAGGATACTCCCTGAGGTTTCATGCTCGTAGCAACACAAAAGTCATATTGCGACGACTTCTGTGGCACTTCTGAGACCCTGCATTGCTCAATCTTATATTTCCCAGCATAACCGCGTTCATTCAGCAACTTCTCCAACTTTGATCTAGCGACAGTAGAAGTTACTATTCCTGACCCACAAGCTAATAAAATCCGTTTCATTTGTTACTTTTCCTTTTCTATTCATTAAAAGTTGTCATAAAAAGCTCGATTCACCCAATATTACTCTCCTTTCAGCTCGAAAGCGAACGCGGACACAAATTTTCCTTTCCAGGAATTTACATCCATCAGGGATTCAGGGTTCCGATGGCTCTACAAACTGCAGCCTTCGTTTCCCTTTACCATCAATTCTCGCCTTCCACTCCTGCCAAGTTTCCTTGAATGCTTCGAGAAGATTAGGGCGGAATTCTATTGATAATCACACGGGCCTTAAGAGCTTCATTCGTGTCAACGGCCAAAACTTAATCAAGGAGTGGCCAGGACCCGTGGTGTGAATATGCTTTATTACTTCGTATTAAGGTGCAATTATTCGCCAATGGGAATTGCGGGCGAAGTTTAGTCGATGCCACCGAAATTAGTTTCAACCAAATCTTTTAACGTCAACAATGCCTCACGAGCATCTTCACCTTCAGCGCGTATCGTAATTTGCGAGCCTTTAACTGCACCAAGAGAAAGGATGGAGAGAATGCTCTTGGCATTTGCTTTTCTTGCTCCGTTAGTCACAGAAATTGAAGATTTGAATTGAGAAGCTTGTTTAACAAACACCGTCGCAGGTCGGGCATGTAAACCTACTGGATGGGTGATAAACACATTTACTTCGGATAAATCCACTTCCTCTGTTGATTCTGTGGACACAACCGTGGATTCGTCTGTTTTTGAAACCTGGGCATTGAGCTGTTGGTCCAGCATAGAAATCAAGGTGGACTTATCCGTTGTCTCAACCAACGACCGCAAAAATTCAGGTTTCTGCATGATCTCCATAACCTGCTCGAGAACTTGCATTACCTTATCCTTATCGGGAACCGCGAGCATGAAGATCAACTTCACGTCGATAGTACTTCCTTCAGAATCGCCCATGATGCCAAATGGCACTGGATTCTTCAATATTCCTACCGCCAC
>CAZWKK010000215.1:0-3997 GCA_964634855.1 uncultured Anaerolinea sp. | reverse complement strand
TCCTGGATCATTTCAGGGTCAAGGGCGCTGGTGGGCTCGTCAAAGAGCATGATCTTGGGGTTCATAGCCAGGGCGCGCGCAATAGCAACACGTTGCTGCTGACCACCAGAAAGCTGGTTGGGGAAGGCGTCTGCCTTCTCATGAATGCCCACTTTGTGCAACAGTTGTAAGGCAATTTCTTCTGCTTCCGCTTTGCTGCGTTTGCGGATGATGCGCTGCGCCAGTGTGATGTTCTCCAAAACGCTCAGGTGCGGGAAGAGATTGAACTGCTGAAAGACCATTCCCACTTCGGTGCGCACCAGGTTGATGTTGGTGGCTGTTTCCAGAGGGATGCCATCTACAATGATCTTACCGGCGTCAAATTCTTCAAGACGATTGATGCAGCGCAGCAGTGTGGATTTACCAGAGCCAGAAGGGCCGATGATGACCACGACTTCACCCTTACCTACATCCAGGCTGACACCTTTAAGGGCTTCGACCTTGCCAAAATGTTTTTGAACGTTCTCAATATGGATAATGGGCTCCATGGCTACTTCTCCAGTTTATAGCGACGTTCAAGGAATGCCACCAATCGACCAGCCAGCAGGGTCATCACCAGGTAAAGCAGACCGATCATGATCCAGGTTTGGAAGGGGTCGAAATTGGCAGCCATAAATTCACGGCCTTTACGGGTCATATCAGCAACGGCTACCACCGATACGAGAGATGAATCTTTGAGCAGGGTGATGAACTCGTTGCCAACCGGCGGCAAGATCACCCGAACTGCCTGAGGTAAGATCACATACCTCATGGATTGAAAGTAGTTCATGCCCAGGCTGCGCGCTGCTTCCATCTGGCCTTTGGAGATGCTTTGAATGCCAGCGCGGTAGACTTCGCTCATATAGGCTGAATAGCAGATGGTGAGGCCGATGATTGCCATGGCCACCGCGTTGGTTTTGAAGGTTTGCAGGGCAACGATATTGAATTGCGTTCCAAGCCCCTGAATCACGGCCGGGAAGGCGAAATACCAGAAGATCAGTTGTACCATCAGCGGAATGCCGCGGATCACTTCAACAAAGACTGTGGCAATCCCGCTGAGAATTTTTACTTTGGAGATCCTGGCCAGTGCAATGAGCAGACCACAGAGGAGCACCAGCAGGAAAGAGATCATCGTAAGATACAGGGTGGTCCAGATGCCTTCGCGAACATACTTGAGAATGTTTAAAAAAGGATCTGGTTTGGTGAGAATGAGAATTGCAATAATGGCAACTACAGAGATGAAGAGCAGCCACCATTTATCAAAGTAGGCTTTCTCGGTTTTTTCCTTGACGGAAGTGCCAGTAGAAAGGGTCATGAAGACCTCCAAAATTTGGGTATAAAAAACCTGCGGGGAGGTTTATTCCCCGCAGGTTTTGCGTGTGCGATCTAGGGATTGTACTTGGTGACGATGGCGTCGATGGTGCCGTCGGCGATGAGCTCTTTGAGGGCGGCGTTGACTTTATCTTTCAATTCGGTCTTGGTATTGCAGAATGCGATACCGTAGGGGGCGCTGTTGAAAACATCACCCACAACCTTGACCTTGCCATCCATTGATTTGACATAGCCGAGCGCTACGGGGTTATCAGCCACCACAGCGTCTACCTGACCGTTGGCCAGGTCCTGGAAGGCGAACTGATAGGTATCGTACGGCTTGTAGATGACGTTTTCAATGGCTTTGGCAGCTTCTTCGCCGGTGGTGCCCAGTTGAGCAGCTACAGTCTTGCCTTTGAGGTCATCCAAACTCTTAATGCTGTCGTTGGTGGCGTTAACGACCACAATCAAACCTGCATCCATGTAGGGATCACTGAAGAGCATGTTCTTCTGGCGTTCTTCGGTGATGGTGATGGCTGCGATCGAAACATCATACTGGCAGGATGCCAGGCCAGCCAGGATGGGATCAAATGGCACGTTCTGCCAATCGACTTTCATTCCCATTTTCGCGGCAACGGCGTTCATGATGTCGATATCGATTCCTACCATATTGCCCTGTTCATCTGTGAACTCAAAGGGTTTGAATGTGGGATCAGTTACAACGGTGAGGGTGTTGCTGCTGGCCGGTTTCGCGGAGCAGGCAGCGAGCAGCATAGATAGGGCGATCAAGCTGCAGATTAAAACAACAGAGATGCGTTTCACTTCTAATTTCCTTTCCTTATTGGGTTGACTTGCCAGGATATTGGGTATATTGGTGCGTGTTTTTAATTATGAGACAAAACTCACATTTGTCAACCAATTGGCATATCCTCAGAGGATTTTGTGGTGGGTTGACCAAACTAACGACCTTGTAATGTTCAGACCACTCTAATTCCTGTATAATCCAAGTGAATAAATATGGTGAGAATATGAATGTAAAAAGCAATTCCGTGTTCAAACAATTGACCCCCGGCGTCATTCTTGGTTTAGCGATTTTAGTAGGGTTGATGATCCTGGGTGGCGCAAACAAGGTAAGTGCACAGTTTTTGCAATTCCACTGGGTTTACTTTTTCTACGCCATTCTGCTCTCGATTCTAAACTATCTGTTCCGCTTCTTAAAACGGCATTATTGTCTTAACCGAGGCGGGGCGGGGAACTTCACCCTTTCTAACAGTTTTCATCTGTTCCTGGCCAGCTTTCCCCTTTCTGTCACGTCCATGAAGGTGGGAGAGTCTTTCAAGGGCATCTGGCTGAATCGTATCTCCGGTATTCCAGTGGAAAAAGCGGTTTCCATCTTTTTGGTTGATCATCTTTCCGATGGACTGAGCGTGTTTCTTCTGACTGTCTTTGGTACCATCGCTTTCCCCAGCCTGTGGCCGGCATTTTTGACTGTTCTGGTTCTGTTCTTGTTGGCAGTGCTCTTCGTTCAGATCCGACCAGCGGTGCAAAATTTCTTGAACGTCAGCGAAAAATTACCCCTGCTTTCACGGTTGGTGCCGATCGCTCGCGGCTGCATGGATAATAACCCTGACCTGTTCCGCTTTGGCCCACTCTTTCTCTCCAGCATTCTCGGCCTTGCCTCCTGGGTGGCTGATGGCGCTGCCCTGTTCATGATCCTCATTGGCCTGGGGTACCCGGCCACCTGGGCGCTGGTGGGTACATCCATTTTGGTGTTCGCCTTCTCCATGCTCATGGGGATCATCTCCGCCTTCCCGGGTGGGGTGGGCGTGATGGAAGTGGCTATGGCCGCGCTATTGACGCTCTTTCTGGGCTTCATCCCCGAAGTCGCTGCAGCCGCCACGATTCTGTTTCGCGTGGCCACCTTCTGGGTGGGCTTCCTTATTGGCTTATTGATCTTATACACCACCGGAAAAACTTTCGGTGTACAAAACAACGAAGGACGCATCATTGAAAGTTGATTTTCATTGCCACACTTACTATTCTTCAGATAGTATCGCCCAGATCAGCCCCTTGCTCAAAGCCGCACACAAGCGCGGATTGGAACGTTTGGTCATCACCGACCACAACTCCATCGGCGGGGCGTTGGAAGCACAGAAGGCTGAGCCTGATTTCGTGATCGTAGGGGAAGAGGTCAAAACCAAGTACGGAGAGTTCCTGACCGCGTTTGTAAAAGAAGAGATCCCGGCGCGCCTGGATCCATTCAAAGCTTTGGAACTTTTGCGCGTTCAGAACGCCTTTGTCTCGGTCTCACATCCGTTTGATCCGCAGCGCTCCGGCTGGCCGCTTGAGTTGCTGCGTGAGCTGGCGCCGCTGGTGGATGCCATCGAGATTGCCAACGCACGCGTGTTGAAGACCTCCATGAATGACGAAGCCGCAGCCTTTGCCCGTGAATACAACCTGCCCGGCACCGCCGGCTCTGATGCCCACGCCCCTTATGAAGTGGGGCGTCTGGCGTTGGACCTGCCAGCTTTCCACGACGCTGATTCATTGCGTGCGTCTATTCGGCAAGGACAGGTGGTGGGTAAAGTGTCTCCCGGCTGGGTACACGGCTTCTCTGTGGCTGCAAGGATTGCCAAGAGAGTACAAAAAGCGCGCGAAAGCTGAGAGG
>CAZWKK010000214.1:0-4015 GCA_964634855.1 uncultured Anaerolinea sp. | reverse complement strand
GCGCTGCAACAGATCAATACCGTCATCAGTCAACTGATGGAACATGTGGACCGGAAGCAATTGCTCGGTATTGGGTTGGGCAGCCCTGGCGTGGTTTCTTTTGAAGAAGGCGTTGTGCGCCGTGCAGTGAAGTACCAGTGGAAGGAAATTCCCTTGCGCAGCCTGCTGCAAGATAAATTCGGCGTGCCTGTGTTCATTGCCAACGACAGCCAGGTGGCTGCACTGGCCGAATACATTTACGGCGTTGACCCCAACGAAAAGAACCTTGTGCTTCTCAAAGTGGGTGAAGGTATCTCGGCTGGTTTGATCATTGATGGCAAGATCTTCTTCGGCGATGGAAATGGTGCCGGTGAGGTAGGTCACATTTGCGTTGAGCCGGGCGGCCTGCTTTGCCGTTGCGGACACATTGGCTGCCTGGAAACGGTCGCCAGCCTGCGTGCCCTGGCACAAATGACCCGTGAGATCCTGCCCGCTAGTGATGGCCTGACCAATGAAATGTTGTTGGAAAAACTGGTGGGTCTGATCAGCGCAGAGAATGCCGAAGGGCAGCGCATTGTTGGCCGTGCCGGTGATTATTTAGGGCTGGCCGTGGCCAATATTGTGGGTCTCTTAAATATTCACAAGATCGTTCTGGCTGGACCGGTGACGGTTCTGGGGGATGTGTTGGTACAGCCCATTCTCGCCTCCATGCAAGAGAAGGCTCTGGATGCGCTTTCGAAACAAACCCAGGTACTGGTCTCTGACCTGGGCACAAACATCGTGCAAATTGGTGCTGCGGCACTTGTACAACAATCTACTCTGGGTCTTTTTTAACGGAAAATGAACAGTCAAAACTTTGCAGTCGGCGTTGATATCGGTGGTACCAAGATCGCCAGTATTCTGGTAGATCAGAGTGGTCAGATCCTTAACAGTGATTATCGAATGACTGGGGTGGAGCAGGGGCCTGAAGAGTCCATCAATCGAGTGGTGGAGAGCATCGCCAGTGTCCTCAAAGGCGCTCCCGAAGTCAGCGGCATTGGCATTGATGTACCCGGTTTGGTGTTCCCCGAGTTGGGTATTGTAGAGAACGCTGTTAACCTCAACTGGGACCGGGTGAACCTGGTACAGATCATCCGCGAGCGGCTTCATTGTTCGCTTCCGATTTCCTTGCAGCGCGATACTTTTGCCCAGACCCTGGGCGAACATTATTACGGCTCTGCGGTTGGCGTGAAAGATTATGTGTACCTGGGGATTGGTTCTGGTCTGGGTGCCGGCGCTCTGGTTAATGGTGAACTATTAATCGGAAGCAATCATGGAGCGCTGGAAGTGGGGCATCTGGCTCTGACCGGCCTGGCAAACATGTGCGGATGCGGAAGGGTGGGATGCGCAGAAACGTTGCTTTCTGGGCCGGGTCTGCTGAAGACCTACCTCAGCCCGGAATGGCGGCCAGATGTTCAAGGTTTCTCCTTTAATGGAGAAGAGCCTAGCGCTGAGCGGGTCATTGCGCTGGCAAGGGAAAATGAACCCAGAGCATCGCTTCTGATTAATGAATTTGGCAGATACCTGGGTGAATTGTTGGCAGGGCTGGTGATGACGTTGAACCCTTCCAGCATTGTTATCGGGGGCGGCGTAGGTATTTCAGCGTTTGACCTTTATCTGGAACGCGCGTTGGAAGAAATGCAGCAGCGTTGTTTCCCGCAAAACCTTCGTTCTTTAACTATTAAGAAATCATCGCTAGACTCGAGTGCATTGGGGGCTGCCTCGTTGGTCTGGTATACGATCAAAGATAATCAGAAGATCTGAGTTCAGGAGGTAAAGGCGAATCATTGTTTCCGTTATGGCAATTTTGTTTTGGTCAAAAAACTCAAAACCTAAAGTCTGAAAGGAAGGATGGAGAAATGAAAAAGTACCCGATTTTTGCGATCATGATCATCGCAGCAATGTTGCTCGCAGCCTGTGGCGCCCCCACTGCTGCACCGACCGAAGCTCCTGCTACTGAAGCAGTTGCCACTGAGGCACCTGCCAGTACCGAGCCCGTCACTTTGAAGATCTATCTCCTGGACTACACCGAAGATACGATCGCCTGGCTGAAGAGCGATATCAATCCCGCTTTTGAAGCTGCCCACCCTGGTGTGACCGTTGAGATCACCGAAGGTTCCTGGTCTGGTTGGGATACTACTTTCAGCGGCTTCTTCGCTGCTGGCGACGGCCCCGACATCATCAACCTCGGCTCTGAGATGAACACCCTGTATGGCAAGAGCCTGGCCGATATGGATTCTTACCTCGGCGAAGCTGCCTGGCCTGAGATCACCAATTTTGGCCCCGCTCTGGAAAATGCCAAGTATGATGGCAAACTCCGCGGCCTGCCCATCTTCACCGCCCCGCGCTACGTTTTCTGCCGCACGGACTTGATGGAAAAAGGTGGCTGGACCACTGGTACCCCCCAGGATTTCGGCCAGTGGGTTGAATTTGCCAAGAAACTTTCTGTCATCGATCCCGCTACCAACTCCTTGACCCAACAGGCTTTGGTTCCCGTGGATGCCGGCTCTATGGCCGACTGGCAGTGGTGGTTGTTGGTCTACTACTCCCTCGGTGGTCAGCTCTACAAAGCTGATGGTACCCCCAATTTCGATTCCCCCGAAGCTTTGGCAACCACCCAGTTCTTGCTGGACATGCGCCAGGCTACTTATGGCCCCGCAGTGAATGCAGTTGGTTCCTTGCCCACCGGTCAGGGTTCTGTCATCGATGTGGATGATGCCACCGCCAAAGACAACGGCGCCGTCTGCCTGGCTCACTCTGGTTGGGCTGCTCCTGCCTTCACTCGCCCCATCTGGTCAAGCGTCAGCATCGATCCCTTCTATGGTGATCCCGCCAATTTCCCCAACAGCAAACCTGTCGTGTTAGCCTTCAATGACTGGCTGGCCGTGGCTGACTACAGCAAGCACAAAGATCTGGCCGCTGATTGGTTGAAGCTCGCCTTCTCCAAAGAAGCAAACAACCGCTGGAACGAGACCATGGGCCTCATCCCCGCTCGTAACGACAGCCAGTATGGGTATGTGCTCGAGTCTCCGCAGTTGAAAGCCGAAGCTGAGCTCGCCAGCAAGTACGGTGTTGGTTTCGCTGGTATCGAAGAATCTGCCCAGCTTTCCACCATCATGCAAGATGCCCTCGGCAAACTGATCACTGAAGAATTGACCCCGGCTGAGGTCGTGGCCAAGATCCAGGCTGATTACGCTGCCGTTCTGGCAAAGTAAGCTAGTTCTCGTAAGGTGTATCATATTTGGAGGGGCGTATGCCCCTCCAAATTTCTCAACTGAACGTAGAGGAAGACCATGCCAACAAATCCATATCTCAATCTATTACTTACCGCATTTCTCACCTTACTCTTCATCGTCGCCAGCAGTTTTGGGCTGGGGGCTCTGGCCCGCTGGATTGCCAAGCTGAGAGGTGGCACCCCCCGCAAGCTGGAAAACGTTTTTGCCGGGTATCTTTTTGCGGCGCCATGGATCATTGGTTTTTTGATCTTCGTTCTGGTTCCGATGGGTTTTTCTCTGTATTGGAGTTTTACTGACTACCGGGTGGTCTCAAATGAAGCCCCGAACTGGGTGGGCCTTGAGAATTACATCACCCTGTTAACTAAAGATAGTAGTTTCCGTGCCTCGCTGGTCAATACCCTTTATCTCACCGTCATCGGTCTGCCGCTGCAAATGGCAGTGGCACTGTTATTGGCCGTCTTGCTGAACCAGAAGACAAAGGGCGAGCGCATTTTTAGAATGGCCTTCTATCTGCCAGTGGTGCTGGGCTTTAACACAGCCGTATTGCTCTGCTGGCGGTTAATGTTGAACACAGGGACGGGCATCATCAATCAGATCCTGCGGGCGCTCTCCAGTTTTGCGCCGTTCAGCTATCTGATGCGTGCCCTGATCTACTTACAGGAAGTTTTCTCAGCATTCTTTTTGGGCATCAACAACAACAATTTCAATTTGCTCAATAAGGTTATCGAAACCGGTTTTCCTGCCGCTAATCGTGTGCCATT
>CAZWKK010000213.1:0-4029 GCA_964634855.1 uncultured Anaerolinea sp. | reverse complement strand
CCCCCAGGCGCCGATCATGCCCATATATCCTGGCAATAACGGCAAAATACAAGGAGATAGGAATGAGAAGAGACCGGCGGTGAAGAAAGCGACCAGGCTAAGACCCATTCCTATCCAATTCGTTAGATCTTGTCTTCAATTACTTTGACGCTGGTACCTGCGTAACCAGTCTGTTCGATCCGCCCTGAATCGTAAGGGGCTTGTGGCATGGTCCAACGATATATAAATTTGGCGTCTTCTGGATTGAGGTTTACGCAGCCATGGCTCATTGGCTCTCCATAGTTGTTATGCCAAAAGGTAGAATGCAGGGCAACGCCTCCTGTGGCAAAAATACACGTCCAACTTACCCCAAACAGCTCATAGCCTGATGCAGCAGATCCCCCACCCATGTGGATGGAGATGAATTTGCGGTTTACCACGTGATAATCACCAACCGGTGTTGACCAGGCGTCTACGGCCACTCCATCCGAATTAAATTTTGCCCCTGTTGAAACCCGTGACCACAGTACTTCCCTTTTGCCTTCAAAACAAGAAAGGGTCTGGTGGGTTACATCCACCACAATACTTTTATCCTGAACATCCGGTGAGATCGGAGAGAGATCTTCTGGTGTGATCTGTTTAAATGCCCGTGCGTCTGCCCAAAATTCATCACCATAGCTGCCATGTTTTTCCAGCACCCGATAAAGGGTATTTCCGTCGCCATCTACCATCACATCGCTCACCCAGAATACCTGGCTGTAATAAAATCGATAAGCCGTGGGATCCTCGATCAACAATGGAGATTTCGCGGGCGCATTCGCGAGGTTCAAGTCGACATATGGAACTGTTACTTCTACCCACATACCTTTATCTGAAGCCTGTTGCGGCAGATCGGTTACCGGAGTATTCAAATTTGCCAGAACAGGCTGCAGATCAATAGCTGCAATGTAACCATCTGGCGTTTCAACCCACTTACGGTTAGTAGAATAAAGCGAAGGGGCGTCTCCTAAAAGATCACGCTGCCATTCTACGATATCATCTTTGTAAAAAGTTTTGACCGTGCTGGAATCAGGACTTGGTTTTGATTTAACGTCTGCGGTATGAAAAACCCTACCCAGCCGTACCCCTGTTTTAAAATCTGGTAATGACCGTTTAACCAAACCATAGTTCCCCGGCACAAAAGCCAGGGTACCCAAACCAACCAGACCGATCTTCAAAAAATCTCTACGATTTATCTTTTCCATATACACTATCCCATCTAAACAGCTTATAAAACGTGATCCTTCACCAATAATTTTACAACTTCAATTTGAGGACCCCAGAGTCGATCATCTGCCTCGTAAGGGATCTCTTTGCGAATTCTATCATGCAACACCTTCGTGCCGCTTCCCAGCTTTCCGCCTTTGGTCACACGTAAGCGTAGATCAGCAGCGCGCGCTGCTACAAACAGCTCGATGCTCAGAATATGCTGAACATTTTGTAAGATCATCCAGCAGTGACGGGCGGCCGTCATTGCATTGGCATTGTGGTCTTCTTGTTCAGCAGAGGTCGGCAATGAATGGACAGAATCTGGGGTAGCCAGGGTCTGATTTTCCAGCACCAGGGAAGCTGCGGTATATTGCGGCATCATCAAACCTGAGTTCAATCCCGCTGCTTCAACTGAATCTACCAACATGGGGGGAAGTCCCTGATTCAATTTTTCGTCGGTCAAACGAAACACTCTTCTTTCAGCAATGGCGCCTAACTCACATAAGGCAATGGAAAGAAAGTCCAACACCATCCCAATCGGTTCACCATGGAAGTTTCCGCCTGAGAGGGCAACATCAGGCTCAAACAACAATGGATTATCCGTTGCGGCATTCAATTCCACTTCGATCACCCGTTTGACATGCTCAAAAGTATCACGTACACTGCCATGGATCTGTGGCGCGCAGCGTAATGAGTAAGCGTCTTGAACTCGGTCAGTACTATCAATGAGGGTGCTGCCGCTGATGCTCTTGCGGATCTCTGCTGCACTGGCAATTTGCCCAACCTGCCCACGTGCATCGTGTAAACGTGCATCAAAGGCTGCTGAACAGCCAATGAGCGCTTCACAGGAGAGCGCGAGAGATTGGTCGGCCAGTTTCATCAGGTATTCACATTCCCATAAAGAAAACGCGCCCAGAGCCGCGGAAAATGTCGCGCCGTTGTTGATGGCCAACCCTTCTTTTGCCCCTAATTGGATGCGTTTAATGCCTGCCTGGGCCATAGCGGTCTTCCCGCGCATAATTTTGCCTTCAAATTCAGCCCAACCAGATTCTTCTTCTGCGTCTTTTTCATCGCGGGTAAATACTAATGCCAGATGGGAAAGCTGACACAGGTCACCGGAAGAACCCAACGATCCCTGGCTGGGAATCACAGGGTTCACCCCTTTGTTTAACATTTCAAGCAAGGTTTCTACGATTTCAAGCCTCACGCCAGAAAATCCGCGGGCTAATGTATTGGCTCTTACCAGCATGGCCGCTCTAGTTACTTCAGTCGAGAGCGGCTCTCCCGTCCCAACCGCATGGCTGATGATCAGATTTCGGCTTAATTTTGAGATCTCATCAGGTTTGATCTTTTTATCGGCAAAAATGCCGAATCCAGTGTTAATGCCATAAACAGGTTTTCCTTTGGCAACGATTCGCTCCAACCTTGCATGAGATTCAAAAATATTCCTTTTTCCGGTCTCGTCGAGACCTACTTTTACATTAAAGCGAGCCACTTGAATCAATTTCTCGATCGTGAGTGCTTCCTTGCCGATGTAGATCATGTTCACCTGATGTTTAGGGATTTTTGCTCACAACTGGGGTCATTCTCGACCACTTGCAGATCTGGCCATATCGCGTTCCATATCTTTCTTGGCGATATCTTGGCGCTTATCGTAAAGTTTTTTGCCTTTGGCAATTGCAATATCCAACTTCGCCCGACCCTCTTTCAGGTACATTCTCACGGGCACAATGGTCACGCCTTTTTGCCTCACAGCATCAAACAATTCCCGGATCTCTTTTTTGTGCAGCAACAACCGTCGCGAGCGTTTCGGGTCATGGTTGGTATAGCTGGCAGCTTCGTACGGAGCAACATGCGATCCAACCAGCCAGGCTTCTTTACCATCCACTTGAATGTAAGCTTCTTGCAGACTTACCTGTCCGGCCCGGATTGACTTGATCTCACTACCTTGCAACGAAATACCCGCCTCAAAATGCTCTAAGAGGAAGAATTCAAATTCAGCTTTTCGATTCTTTGCAACGATTTTTGATTCCATGCGTTTGATTCTAACATAACTCAAACACCAAGCGCAGATTTATTCTACGCCGTGGTCATAAATAGCACATGATCAGATCGAGCCTGACTTCACTTCTTTCGCCAGACCAGCCAGCGTTTTCCCGTCTAGCAAATTGGTGATGGGCGCTTCATGCTTTTTACACCAATCTTGTAGCGGTTTCTGCCAATCCACTACCGTCCAGGTATCTGCTGGGTAATGGCTTTTACGAGTTCCTATGTTAATCCAATTAATACCGTTCAAAGCCTTTTCCCAATTTTCCCAGGGTACCAGATCAGGTGTGATCGAGAAAGTGGACAGTGGTGAAAAGAAAACAGGCTTGTCCTTCTTGAAAACCTTGGCCATTCTCGCCAAAAACTCGGCTGAATCATTGGTATTGAAGATCAGCCACAGAGGAACCAGTCCAGACCTTAAAACGGCGCTGGCATCATACTGAGAAAACACTTCCACCAAAGTGCCAGCTGGTTCACGCCCGGCCAGTGAAAGTTGTTTCTCGACTGCCTTATAGGCCAGAATATTGAACTGGTTCGGATCATCAAAAGCGATGCGTGTAAATTGGTATCCTTCCCGTATGCAAAAGGCTTCAATGCTTTCACCCAGACCCGGCTCACTTCCCCATTCAGATTCTGGACCATCAATGAGTGGATACCCATCCAACTGCCAGTTCGAAAAATTCATTCCCTCTTTCTTGCAGTAAGCACGAATGCGCTCGCTACCATAGAGAAATTCTTCGGCAGAAATATCACCCC
>CAZWKK010000212.1:0-4033 GCA_964634855.1 uncultured Anaerolinea sp. | reverse complement strand
GTAATAATCCAGGTCCGGGAAAGCCGTAGACAGGCGCGAGAAAAGGCGCATCTGCTGGCTGGCGTCCACCTGGATGGTGAGCAGCGTTACCGGCTCTGATAAAAAAAGGTCGCGCCCCTGGCTGCGACCCAATACAACGGGAATGGGCTGCTTTTGCAGCCAACGCCACACCCTGCGCAGATGTGGGCTGGGCCCTGCCACCGAGAATGTGACCACAAAGGGCTGGCGCAGACACAGGCGTTTGCCGGTCTGCGTCACCACCCACAAGATCACACCCTCTTGCGTGTCTGGATAAAGATCCAACAACCAGCCGGCGCTTTCCATCAGACGTTCTTCAGCCTCCCCTGCAATTCTTCGATCTGTACCTGCAGATGTTTGAGCGCCTTATGCTCTTCTATGAGCATGGCCAACAGCATTGATTCCATGGGCAGCGCCCGTGAGGCCATGGCCGCGGCGGCGCGGTGATTTTTGGCAGCCACAAACAGCTCATCAAAGACCAGTTGGTCAGAGCGGCGCAGCGCCCGGCGAAAGGGCAAAAATGCCTCTTCCTCGATCTGAACCTGTTGCGTAATGGATGTCTGAGTTCTACCCATAAACTTCCTCCAATTAAAGTTGATCCGCCGAAAAGAGCATGCCCTGCAATTGCGGCTCTGGCAGCGGGGATGGATCTTCCAGGCGGTACACCGCCGTGGCCGTTTGCATGAGCGCCTCCAACAACGAAGCCCGGTCAGCGCTGAGCGTGAGCAGCGGTTTAACGGTGATCAGCACAGGGGCCGCCTGGCTGAGACGTTCGATCTCGTAGAGGGAATGGTCCAACAGGCGGCGGCTTTCGGCCAGCGGGATGTTCTCATCCAAAAAGGTGGCCAGCAGATCTACCACCAGAATGGGCGCCGGTTTGGGCGAAGTTTCCTGGCGTAGCAGGGCCAGCACCTGGTAACAGGTAAAGGCGCGGCTGAGCAGAATGCGGTCCAGCACGGGGTCCATCTCAGCGGTGAGCCGGCGCACGGCCTTGGCAACCGGGTAGACGTTAAAGCGGTTGCCGCAATCGAGCACGCGTACCTGCCCGGCCAGGGCCAGGCGGGCGGCCGTTTCTGTGATGAGTGCGGTACCGGCGTGCGGCGCAATGACCAGATGAATGGCGCCGCTGGTAGCAGGCAAGAGCGAAAAGTTCATAGCACCTCCTTTTCGCTCTTATTATAACAGAATTTATGTTCTAGTACAATCGTTCTAAAATAGTTTTCTTTCAGGTTCGATCAAAGTAGGGGAGTCTACTGCCGGGCTGTTGATGCGGCTGCTCACTTCCACAACCTGCATCTTATTAGCCGGGTATGGCATAAGCAAGGTCTGCGCCTGAGCACCTGATTCGGCGTTCAGCCAGTCCCAGGCGCTGACGGCGTCCAGGATCACCGGCATGCGGTCATGGATGGGCGCGATCAGTTCGTTGGGGCCGCAGGTGATGATGGTGCAGCTGCGGATGGCCTGCCCTTCCGGCGGGGTCCATTGCTCCCACAGGCCGGCAAAGACAAAGGGTTTATGATCTGCCAGGGTGAAGTAATGCGGAATGGAAGAGAGCTTGCCTGGGCGTTTTTGCCACTCATAAAAACCATCGGCCAGCAGCAGACAGCGTCTCTTTTGCAAAGCGGTCTTAAAGGAGGGCTTCTCTCCCAGCGTCTCTGAGCGGGCGTTGATCATGCGGGCGCCGATGCTGGGATCTTTGGCCCAGGCGGGAATGAGCCCCCAGCGCATCCACTCCACCTTACGAGCGGTAGCATCCGTCACCACAGCTACCGGCTGGGTGGGCGCCACGTTGTAGCGTTGGGTGAAATCGGCGGGGAAATCTTCAAAGCCAAATTCAAGCTGATATTCAGCCGGGTTGAGGGCAATGGTATATCGTCCGCACATGGCCAGCCTCCTTTAAGTATTTTACAACTATTGAAATCCGGTATTCAGGCAACAGCCTTCTTTCTTGTTTACTTCAACCGGGTAATGAATTTGAAGATCAGCCAGGTTGACAGGTTCACCTTATTAAAACGCAATTTGAATTGGGTCCATTTATCGCCTAACAGGCTCGTTTTTGGTTCCACATCCGCCATGGATTTGAGGTGCAGCCCCTTGGCCACATCATCCTCGCTCATACCTTCCGGCACCGCCACACTGATGGTTTTGGGCTGGCCAGGGAGCAGATCAAAATAGTTGTCAGAGAAGGGGGCCAGAACATCGGTCAGTTCCATGTAGACCGCGCGGGCGAAAACATCGGATTGCAGGGTAATGCTGGCCTGCCCGTTCTTGACGGTACACCTGGCCTGGATGGTGGGGCCGGGGAATGTGACATACTTATCGGCGCACAAGAGCCACGATTTCTCATCCAGGGTCTGGCCTTCGCTAATGAGCCTTACCGTGAGCACCACTTCGTTTTTGGCTTTTTTGCCCAAGACATCACTAAAGATGAGCACCATCAAGCGGGTCGCTTCCGTTCCACCTGCTTCCACCTCCAGATCAGCGCTGGAGATCACCTGCCCGTCAAAGCCGCTCACCTGCCATTCCAACTTGCCTTTGATCGGAGCTGGCAGGTCATTGGCCAGATAGACCTCTGCACGGTCGGCGTAACAGTCATTGGAGAGGCAGATGGGCTTGTTGTACTGGCGCGAATGGTAATGCACTGCCTTGGGCTGCTTGAGATAATCAATGCCCGCCCAGGAGGCTACCGGCCAGCAATCGTTATACTGCCAGTAAAGCGAGCCGTTGCATATGCCCATCTTGCGGCGCCAATCATCGCTGGCAAAGCGCATGGCCTGCGCCTGGCTTAACTGGGAGAGATAAACAAAATCTTCAAAGCTCACCGGGTTGCGGTACTGATCGATGAGGTAAAAGAGGATCTTTTGGTTGCCGCCTGCCGACTTTTGATGGGTCAGCATCACCGGATCCAGATAGTTCACATCTGGTTTGTCGGTGAAGGAGCGGATGGCGCGCATGGATGGGAAAGATTCCAGGCCAAACTCTGAGGTAAAGCGGGCCGGCATTCTGCGGAAGGCGCTCACCGGCAGCAGCCCGTGCCAGACCGCCCACAGGTGATTGTCGCCGTGGTCCAGTGAGGCGGCATCAATGCTGCGTTCCCCGGAGGAGGGCGACCCGAACCAGTAGGGGGTCACCGCATCCAGTTCCGCCACCCAACGGCTGAGGATATTGTAGTAAAAGTCATAATTGGCTTCATAGACCGCTTTGTTCTTCTTCCACAGGGTAGCCATCAACTCGTTCTCGTTGTTGCCGCACCACAGGGCCAGGCTGGCGTGGTGACGCAAGCGCCGCACGGCATCGGTCACCTCTTGATGCACATTTTCCAGGAACTCCGCCTCGTTGAACGGATAAGCACTGCAGGCAAAGGCAAAATCTTGCCACACCAGAATGCCGTTGCGATCACAAAGATCGTAAAAATCATCCGATTCGTAATAGCCCCCGCCCCAGACGCGCAGCATGTTCATGTTAGCCCATTTGGCCTGCTCAATGTAGAATTGCAAGTCTTCCCGGCTGGTGCGGTTGATGAAGGAGTCACTGGGGATCCAATCGGCGCCCTTGGCAAAGAGGGGCACGCCGTTGAGCACAAAACGGAACTGCCGCCCCACCGAATCAGCGCGGGTGTCCAGCTCAAGGGTGCGCAGACCAATGGTCTGTACCACTTCATCTTCTACGTTAAGGAATTCCAGCAACTGCGTCTCAAGCTGATACAGCGGCTGCTCCCCCAGACCGTTGCACCACCACAATTGCGGTTTTTCGATCTCAAACTCCAGATGGGCTGTGCTGCCGTTGACCTCCGCCCTGGCTGTGTTTTTGTGACCCCTGGGATCGGTAAGGGTACTGCGTACTGTGCGTCCTTTCGCCTCGCCGCCCAGAATGGCATCAATAGAAAGCGTCACCCGGCCATCTGTATGCTGCTGCACCACGTGCACCTCTTCGATGCGGGCCATGTAGGCTTCCAGTCCGATCTTGCCGCTGATGCCCACCGGCGGCAGGTTCGGTCCCCAATCCCAGCCAAAGT
>CAZWKK010000211.1:0-4035 GCA_964634855.1 uncultured Anaerolinea sp. | reverse complement strand
TTTTTCTCGCTCTGGTAATGTCTTTTGCAGTTTTACTCACCTGGATCTATAACAAGAATAATGGCAGCATTTTCCTGGCTCTGCTCGCCCATGCCAGCATCAATACACCACAAGTAGTACTGGTTCCACTTTTCCCCGCGGTGACCACCACCTCACTCAACCTGGCCGCACTGATTGGATACGGCATTCCTGCCGTTCTTTTGCTTTTCATCACAAAAGGGAAGTTGGGGTACGTAAATATAGGTCAAACGCCAAAATGATCATTAAGTCCTAAAAGAAATCTTTTGTTTTCGGAATAATAATTAGTAAAGGGAGAATACTCACAATGGCAAAAATGTTATTTGCATTAGAAACAGGCGGGGAAAAACGGCTGCAAGTTTCCTGGAAAGGCATGTACAAGGAAACTTCAGTATTTTTGGATGATCAATTGGTCGGTACCATCCAGGGTCAAAAGGCTCTGGCTGTGGCCAAGATTTTACCTTGATCGATGGTTCAGTTGTTCATGTACAACTGGTGACCAAGGTATTTAACACCGAGTTACAGGTATTACGCAATGGTCAACCGCTGCCCGGTTCGGCTACTGACCCGCAAGCCAGACTCAAAGCCGCCTACATCATCACCTATTTCATCGCCGGGTTGAATCTGGTTGTCGGCTTGGTCGCTACTCTGTTTCAAGTAGAGTTTTTACAGCAGCTGGGCATTGGATTTTACTCACTCATCTTTGGTCTCATTTTCCTGGTATTGGCGATCTTTATTCAGAGAAAATCAATGGTCTCCTTGATCCTTGCGATCATTATCTTTATAGTAGACGGAGTTCTGGGATTCGTTTTTTCCGTCATAGCAGGTGTCACTCCCAGTACCACAGGAATCTTGGGTCGAGTTATCCTTCTTATCCCCATGTTCCAGGGTATTGGTGCCATCAAAGCGCTGAAGAAACAAGCGGAGTCTCAGCAAGCTTCTCAATAAGAAGCGAAACGATTTAGTCACATCCGTTGCACCAAGAGTCAAACCAATAAATCAAAATGTCTTCCTTTATGGAAGGCATTTTTTTGTAATACTTTCCGATCTCAAACGAAATTACTAGTAGAAAACAGAGACGTCTCATGTAGAAACCTGCAATAATGTTAGAGAGGAGTTGAAAGCAAAAAATGACTTCAACGATCACGATAGAACGCCAGATGCTAGATTCGTGGGCTGTGAGGGCCGTCAATGACCCTGAAGCTTTTGCTTTGCTCTATGATGAGTTCTTCCCGCGTCTGTATAAATATGCGTTTTACCGTCTGGGTGATGCCGCCATGGCCGACGACCTAGTTGCCGATGTTTTTGAGCGCATTTTTGAGCAGCTACCCACCTTTAACCCAACCATCGCACCAATCGGCGCCTGGATATTTGGCATTGCCCGCCATACCCTGGTGGACCTTTTGCGGAAGCAACGCCGTAATCAGATCATATCATTCAGATGGCTTGGAAAAAGCCAATCTTCCTCTCCAGAAGCAGAAAGCACAGCAATGGAGGGAGACGAAAAAGCCTCCTTGCATGCTGCCCTGAAACAACTTGCCGCCAGAGAGCTGGATGTGCTAAGCCTAAAATTTGCCTCCGGTCTGACCAACCGTCAGATCGCACCTTTGCTTGGCCTTAGCGAAAGCAACGTGGGGGTTATCCTCCACCGCGCATTGCACAAACTGCGCCACGATATAAACTCTTCGGAGGAAAAATGAATCGATCCAATGATCTCTTCAAAAGGGATGAATCCCTTTTTACCAACGATAAACCCGACTTGATTGCCCTTACCCGCCAATTGCAAGATGATGATCCTTCACAAAAAAGCCAGATCAAAGCTTCGCTCAGGGAGACCCTTATCAAACAAATACAAGCTCGGCGTGGCAACTCAGTCCAAAGCCCTCGCAGATCAGCAACACCATCTTCCAGCTTGAAGCTGCGTTGGGGATTGATTTCCCTTGCCCTAGTCTTGGTACTCGCCCTGGTGGCCACCACCGTCCCGGCGGTGAAAGCCTTTACAGATGGCTTCATTACCCGCATTGGTCATCTCATCTACCTGGATGGCCCAACAGATGCTCAGGTCTACGTTGCCACAATGCAAAGTGGAACCCCTACTGCGACTCTGGATCCCAACAAACAATGCATTGATTGTCCTACTCCTCAGGTGGTAGGGTTACTCTCTGTCGCTGAGGTCAGCGAGCAGGCTGGCTATCCGGTTCTTGAAGCCCAATATATCCCGCAGGGATATCAGATCAGCGGGCGGGATGTGCTCTTCACCGACAAAACTGTCACCGTGGATACGTCTTACCGAATGGAACTGGACCCTCCTTTGCATGATGGCCAACAAACGACCGCAATCCTCTCCATTACCCAAACCCGGTTTGTTGATGAAAACTATGACTGGCAAACAAACACTGGAGATGTGCTGGTGGTAGAAGTAAGTGTCCGGGGTAACCAGGGAGTTTGGTTGGAACAGATTCCGATCTACCCCTTCCAAAACGAAGCCGGAGATTGGGAGTATGCTTACTGGAATCAGTTGGTTTGGTCTGAAAATGGCTTCAACTTCGTTTTACAGACAAACTTGCCCTCTTCTTTGATGCCCCTGAGCGAATTACAAAAAATTGCAGATTCCATGAACTAAGATGCCGCTTCAACGCCTTCCGTATGGAAGGCGTTTTTTGTTTTAACTTTATAATTAATTCAATCAGGTGGATCAAGATCAGGAGGGATGATGAGCAATTTACAAGAGCACATGCTGGAGTACCACTCTCAATTGGAGAAAGGCAAAATTCAACTGGCTTACAAAGGGCTCATGGAGTACCTTTCTGCCTTACGGAGCGACTTTTCCCGGCGATACCCGCAATTTGAACTGCCTGGCGCCCTCTACTTTGGTTATATGGATATGTCTTATTTCGCCATCGTACCGCCGCAACTTAAGCCGCATAAGCTAAAGATCGCGGTTGTATTTCTACACCAGGAATTCCGCTTTGAGGTCTGGCTGTCTGGCGTCAACCGGCAGGTGCAGACCGAGTGCTGGCAAAAGATCAAAGAGATCGGCTGGAACCGCTACCCCCTGGTGGAAAAGATCCAGGGATCGGATGCGATCATGGTGCATATCCTAAATTCAGAGCCTAATTTTGACGATCTGGCCAATTTAACCCAAATGATCGAGAGCGGGACTTCAAATTTCATTGCTGAAATGAGTGACCTCATCCAACTTTTATGATTCCATTTGCATTTTCGGGCAAACTTTTGTAAAACAAGGCAACAGATTCTTTATCGGTACTGATTTTGGAGTAGAAATGACTGAAAATTTTTGGTTCGCCTTATCTCTTACCATTTTTGCCGGCCTTTCCACCGGAGTTGGTAGTCTGATCGGTTTGCTTTCCAAGCGATTCAACCCCAAGGTGCTCACCATTGCCCTGGGTTTTTCTGCCGGGGTGATGATCTACGTGTCGTTTGTTGAGATCTTCAATAAGGCTAAGATCTCGTTGGGGGCGGCCTTTGGCGCTAAACCCGGAACCATCTGGACGGTGGTAGCCTTCTTTGTCGGCATCTTCATCATAGCCCTCATTGATAAGCTGATCCCCTCCTACGAGAATCCCCATGAGATGAACACTGCCGAGAAAGTGGTGGAACACAACGAAAAGAACAAAGGTAAGCTACTGCGCATGGGGCTCTTTTCAGCGCTCGCAATTGGCATCCACAACTTCCCGGAGGGGTTGGCCACCTTTATGAGCGGCCTAACCGACCCCACCCTAGGCATTAGCATTGCGGTGGCCATTGCCATTCACAACATTCCTGAAGGTCTGGCTGTCTCAGCCCCAATTTTTTATGCCACCAAGAGCCGCAAGCGAGCCTTCATCTTGTCTTTCCTCTCGGGACTGGCTGAACCTATCGGTGCATTGATCGGTTACTTTGTCTTCCGCAGCTTCTTCAGTGACGCCACTATGGGGTTTGTCTTCGCGGGCGTAGCTGGCATTATGGTGTACATCTCGCTGGATGAATTACTGCCCACCGCAGAAGAATACGGCG
>CAZWKK010000210.1:0-4038 GCA_964634855.1 uncultured Anaerolinea sp. | reverse complement strand
AGGCCGCGCACAATGCCAAAGCCGCCCATGAGAATAGCGCCCAGGCTCACCGTTTTGCGGAAGCCAAAGGTATCGATCCCCCAGGAAACCGGCAAGGACAAGGGAAGGAATGCCAGCATAAAGGACATGGCAAAAAAGCCAACTGCCTGGTCTGAGACATTGTAGAATTTCGCCGCCGGTCCAGTGATGGGGGCGTAAGCAATCCACAAGATCTGAATGGTCAGATTAATAAACATAAATACCGCCAGAACCACCCAGCGGTAACCATAAAGCCGGTATTCTTTATTTTCCATAGCGTACTCCGATGGTAGAAGTGGAATTTCCTCTTAGAAATTATATGCAAAAACGCATAAATGAGTTTATGCCAAAAGGTACATTTTTAAAAAGAGAGTGGAAGAAATTCCACTCTCTTTGTGTTTTTTATTTAGCCGGCAGAATAAACCAGATCTTGAGGCCGCCGTCTGGCACGTTTTCGGCGCCAATCTTGCCACCCTGGGCTTCTATGAGTTGTTTAGCAATGGCCAAACCAAGCCCGGCCCCACCCTTAGAACGAGCCCGGCTTTTTTCGTTGCGCCAGAAGCGATCGAAGATCTTACCGATCTCTTCTTCTGGAACGCCGCTGCCGTTATCCGAGATTGAGATATAGGCTCCGCCTTCTTGAGAAACACTGTTCACACTGATGGTGCCATTCTCCTTGGTGTAACGCAGGGCGTTATCCAGCACGTTGCCGATCACCTGTTCCAGACGTTGCGGGTCTGCCCAAACCTTGGGCAGGTCAGGAGCCATTTCCAAATTGAGGGTGACGCCCTTATCTGCAGCTTCTGGTTTGAAAACGGCCATGGTGCGATCGAGCAATGGGTTCAGATCAACTTCGCGTGGCTCCAGGCGAAGCTGACGTGTTTCTGCCAGCGTCAACAAGCGCAGATCTTCCACCAGGCGCTCCAGCAGATACGTTTCTTCCAATGCAGGGGCAATGTTGGCCTCATTGATGGGGTACACGCCGTCCACAATGCCTTCCAGGCGACCGCGCAGCACTGAAAGCGGCGTGCGCAGCTCATGCGCAATATCAGCCAGCAACTGACGTCGTTCATTATCATTTCGCTCCAGTGCAACCGTCATATCGTTAAAGTGCTCCACCAATGCCGAAAGGTCATCATTGCCTTTCTTCATGCTGATACGAGCAGAAAGATCTCCCTTTGATACTTTCTCTGCGGCAGCGATCACTTCAGAGATAGGGTTTACCACCCGCTGGGTGAGCAAAATGCCGATCACAACCGCCAGAATAGCCAAAAACACGGCTACTTCTGCCACCGGGAAAAGCGCATTCAAAGAAAGTCGCAGCGGATGCGGCAGGTCACGCAGGTCGCGTACCACCCATCCCACCGTTTCGCCATTGACCTCAATGGAACTGATGGGTTGACCTTCGCCAGGAGTGTACACTTGCCCAACCAAACCACCAGAAGTTTTCCCGTGATCAATGAGCACAATATGGTCCGCATCCAAAACGATCGAATCATTCCAATCTTGTGCTGGAAACTGCTGTTTGTCTGGAGAGGGTTGATCTGGCGGCTGTTGGCCATCTTCAGGGGGTTGTTGACCAGGGGTAATACTGGAGGAGGTGGAAGCATTCACCAGAGTACCAAGATCGTCCCAACTGCCATGCCCGATGTAATAGGCTTCCAGCAGCATGGTACTGGGAGACCGATAAAAGGGATTGCTCTGTGTTTTATTGTTGAGCTCATATACTGTTAAAGCCAGTAAGCTGATTACCGTTAAGATCACAACAATCGCAAAAGCCCGAACCACTGTCAGGATCAGGCGTCTGCGAATATTGCGAATAGATTTTACTGCTGTGTTTGCCATGGATTAATGCCCTGCAAATTTATATCCAACTCCGTGAACCGTAACGATGTATTTGGGTTCACCATCGGTTGGTTCCAATTTCTTTCTTAGGTTTCGAATATGCGAATCGATCGCACGTTCATAGCTTTCAAAAGCCACACCTCGAACCGCCACCAGTAATTGCGAACGGGAAAAGATCCTACCCGGTTGGCTGGCCAGGGTGGCTAAAATTTCAAACTCAGTTGGCGTGAGGGCAACTTCGCCCTCAGGCAAGACGGCAACATAGCGGTTGCGGTCAAGCGTTAGATCGTTCACACGGATCACTTCAGCCGGTGAGTTGCCGGAAGAGCGGCGCAAGACCGTACGCACCCGGGTAACCAGCTCACGTGGGCTAAAAGGTTTGGTCATGTAGTCATCAGCCCCCAATTCTAGGCCAATGAGCTTGTCTGCTTCTTCCACTCTCGCCGTCAGCATGATGATAGGGGTATTGTGTTCGCGGCGTACTTCCCGGCAGACATCCAAACCATCCATGCCCGGAAGCATGAGATCCAGGATGATAAGGTCGGGGTTTTCACGGTCAACTGCGGCCAGGGCTGAAGGCCCATCGCTCGCGGTGACGGTATCAAAGAACGCTGCTTTCAGGTAATCACGGCAAATTTCCACGATCTTGGGTTCATCATCAACAATCAATATTTTTTTTGGCATACTTCCCTACAATCTACTCGGTTTTGAGTGTCTACTCTTTATTATCTAATGATTCTTAAATCAATCAAGTACTAAAGTGTTGCTCCGGCAACCTGTAATTTCTCACAGGCTGCCGGGGATTTCAAATCTACATTTCTACTCGTAACGAAGAGCCACAATGGGACGAAGTTTGGATGCCTGGTAAGCTGGATAGATACCAAAGAAGATACCGATCAAAGCTGCCGAGAAGAAAGCCAGCAAAATGACATCTGCGGTGATCTTGGCGGTAATGAGCCCCAGCCAGGTGACCACGAGCGCTATGCCAACCCCCAGCAAGATCCCCAGGACACCTCCAAGTATTGCCAGTACCATGGTTTCGATTAGGAACTGAGTGAGGATGACGCGCTGGGTGGCCCCAACCGCTTTACGCAGGCCGATCTCGCGGGTTCGCTCCGTAACCGACACCAACATAATGTTCATAATGCCGATACCGCCCACCAACAAAGAGATGGCCGCAATGGCACCCAGAAAAGCGGTTAAAGTGCTGGTGACTGTGCTCAAAGTTTCAAGTGCCTGAGCCTGACTGGCCACAGTAAAACCGAGGTCTTCTGTAAGCGTCAGTTTATGATTGGAGCGCAGCACCAGCTCCACATCACTGATCACGGTATCAACGGTTTCAGCCGAAGCTGCCGAGATCATGATGGTGGAGAGTGTTTGCTTACCATTTGATACAGCACTGCTGCCAAAGATCTTGGAGTAGCCGGTGCTGAGCGGGATCAGGATGACATCATCACCGCTGGTCATACCACCAGAGCCGCTTTCAGCCAAGACCCCCACGATCTTGAAATCGCGGTTGTTGATCTTGATGGTGCGTCCCAGGGCATTGAGCCCCTCAAAGAGGTCCTCAGCGACTGTTGAACCCACCACAGCAACTTCTTCGTTGGCCAGGTAATCTGATTCTGAGAGAAAACGACCTTTGTCAATCGTGTACGAACGCACATCAGTGTAGTTCGGGGTCACACCAGAAACAGTGTAATTGGAGGTACGGTTGGTGCTGGATACCTGCTCACGAGCAGAATAGATTGGCACAATGTCTGCAATATTGGCGACAGAAGATTGGATCGATTCGTAGTCGCTATACAGCAAAGTTGTGCTGCTGCCAGATCCACCCCCGGGGCCAAATTGCATTTGGGTAGAAATGGTGACCAGATTGGAACCCAAACTGGACACACGATCTGTAATGTTGGCGGTGGCTCCGCGGCCGATTGAAAGCAAAGCCACGACCGCTGCCACACCAATGACAATACCCAACACGGTAAGTGAGGAGCGAAGCATATTCGCACGCAAGGCGCGAAGAGCAATTTTGATATTTCCTAAAATGTTCATGCTGGCTGCTCCTTCACCAATGTTTTCTTGCTTTTGACAAACAGATCATCCTCTTGTGGGCGATTGGTTCCGGCCACCAATGGATTGGCGACTTTCTCGTCCTGATAGATCTTGCCATCGGCAATA
>CAZWKK010000209.1:0-4047 GCA_964634855.1 uncultured Anaerolinea sp. | reverse complement strand
CCATATAACGACGAATCAAAAAAGATTTTGTAGGGTGCGTCCCTGACGCACCAAACCACGGCAAACATACCCCTTCTCGCCATTCCATGATCTCTGATTAACAAAATGGTGCGTCGTTGACGCACCCTACTTTTTGTTTCTGCCCCCTCTTGACACCCATGCTATACTCATAATAGAACATAATCCCTACATGTCCTCGCCTGATTCGTTTCGATTCGTTTTTGATATTTTTTTTCAAAACGAATCGAATAAAAAAACAGGCACCCTCTCACTTCAGGTGCCTGTCTGGATCTTAATCTGGGGTTTGGCCGCAACTGATGTTCACCGCCGTGCCGGTGAGGGCGCTGGCCCGCTCCGAGGCCATGAAGGCGGCCACATCGGCGATCTCTTTTAGGGCGGGCAGCTTGCGCAAAGGAATATCTTTGACGGCCAGCTGCACGAACTCCTCATAGCTCATGCCGGCGTTTTTGGCGTGCAGGGTAAACACCTCCTGCAGGCCGCTGGCATCCAGAGACCCGGCGGAGCGCAGGCAGATGACGCGCACGCCGCTTGGGCCCACCTCGTTGGCCAACTGGCGGCAGAAGGTCTCGATGCCGATGCAGGAAATGGCGAAGCCGCCCGAGTTGGCGTAGGCGGTCTTGCCAGAAACCGCGCTGATGGTCATGATCACGCCGCTGCCCTGCTGCTTCATGATCCTTGCAGCCGCGGTGGCGGTGAAGAACTGGGTGCGCATGCTCAGGTCAATGGGGGCCATGAATTGCTCAAAGGGGATCTCCGTCAGCGGGATGCCCTGTACATCATCGGTGCTGATGGCATTGAAGGTCACATCCAGGTGTCCGGCTTCTTTTACCACACCGGCCAGATACTGCTCGATCGAGGTCGGGTCCATGGCATCCATCTGCCCGATCACGGCTTTGCCACCCATCTGGCGGATCTGTTCCGCCGCGGCTTTCAGTTTGGCCAGGGTTCTGCCTGCCAGATACACCACAGCGCCCTCTCTGGCGAACCCCAACCCGATGGCCCGGCCTACCTCGCCGCTACCGCCAAAAACGACTGCAACTTTGTTCTCTAATAACATGGTGCTCTCCTCTCAGGGAAATCGGTCAAAATATACCGATAAAGCGAACTCAGAAATAGTATAGCGGATTCTGTTGTCTTTGCGAAAAAAGCGCTGGGTCTAAAAAAAGACAGCACCTCGGGAATCGAGATGCTGTCCAAATGAGAAAACCTAAAGCTACTAGAAGATCGATTCGTGCGGGTGTGCCTCGTCCACTTTGGCCAGGGCATAAGAGGCTGCCGCGCCAAGCACAAACAGCACGGCACACACGGCGATGGTCCAGCCGGTTACGCCGGAAGGGATGATGGCGGCGGTGGAACCCACCACGATGCCCAGAATGAAGTGGTACATAAAGGGGTAGGCTTTTTTGAACAGCCAGGCTACCAGTTTGGAGAAAGCCAAGATGCACAGCACCACGCCGATCATCATGGGCAGGATGACGCCAAAGTCCAGTTGTTTGATACCGTTGGCCATGGGTTGGTACAGGCCAAGGTAGATGAGGAAGTTGGAAGGGCTCATGCCAGGCACGATCATACCCAGCGAGAAGATGGCGCCGCTCATGATCCACACCCAGAAGTTCGGGGTCATGGTCACGTTGCTGGTGCTTTCCAAATTGCGCATGAGGAAGAAGATGCCCACGGCAAACACCACCAGCACGATCCAGTGGTAGGGTTTGCGGCCTTCTTTGCCTGCGGTCTTCCACAGCGAGGGGAAGGTTCCGGCAATAAAGCCAATGAACAACCAGATGAACTGGGCTGCGTAGTAGGTGAAGGCGTAATCGATGACGGCGGAGAAAGCCACCACACCGATCACCCCGCCGATGCCGATGGGGATGAAGAAGAGCATATTCTTGATGAAGTTCTTCTTGAGGTTGGCCAGGAATTTAATGAGGGGTTCGTAGATGCCGAAGATCACCATCAGCACACCGCCAGATAGCCCCGGTACGATGGCACCGATGCCTACCAGCATGCCTTTGACCAGGCGGATGATCCAGTTGAAGAGACCATTGCTTGCTTTGGTCGGAGTTTCAGAATTTGACATGTTTTTGTTGTCCTTTGATGAAATAAAGACTGCTTGCCAGACGTGCGGTTCAACACAAGATTCTATTTTACATTCTTTTTGTGCGATTTTTGAAAAGAAAATGTCCAGAGCTAAGGCGCATCCAACTTATAAGAACGCAAACAGGCACCCGGTTGAGAGGTGCCTGTTCAGCATGGATCTCCTCAACCCAGGGAAGGGAGGGATCCATCAGAGGATGTCAATCAAAATAGATCGGGTTGGAGATCAGCGCTGGCAGCAAGGGCAGACCCGGCAAAAAAGCGCGCAGTACTTCCACGCGGGCAAATCCAGCGGCGGCCACGGGCAGGGTCAGCTCAGCTCTGCCGTTGGCAGGGGCTTGCAGAATAACGCTGGTCTCCGCCTGGGTGACCAGCCGCACCACGTCTCCTTTAATTAGCCCGCCCAGTTCAAGTTGCAGATTGAGGTCGGCCTGCCAGGGGATGGAATCGCCCAGAATGGCATCGCCCACTTGCATGGAGAGCGTGGGCCCTTCAGGCGCAAAGGTGATGAAGCTGTGGCCCTGCCGCAACGCTGTCAGAATATCGGCCGGGCTGTTGGAGAGGGCATACACGCAGGTGGTTGGCCCGCCCAGAAACAGGAATGGGGTATCGCGGTGAAAATCACTGCCACCGCTGATGGCTACTTTCTTGCCGGCCAGCAGCAGGCTGTGCCAGTAACCAATGGCTTTGAGGTTCGATTCGCGCATGGGGCCGTTCCAGACCTCGATCAGGTCAATGGGCAGGCTGGCCAGATCCAGTTGGAAGGGGCAGCCTTCATCAAAGGGGTGGTTGGCCACGATGGTGGCGCCGCGCTCGTGGGCACTTTTGAAATGCGCTGCGATCTCCTCGCGGTTATTGGCGATAAAGGAGCCGTCGTAAGGTTGGCTGCAGCCCAAAAAATTGGAATGCGCCTTGTAATGTGTCCACTCCAGCCCTGGGATCACGCTAACGCCATCCACTTTGGGCAACGACTCGGCGCTGATGGTCTGGTTGTGATCGGTGATGGCAATAAAGTCCAGCCCGTGACGTTTGGCGCGCCAGGCCAATTCTTCGGCGGTTTGCACGCCATCTGAGGCCACGGTGTGCATGTGCAGATCGCCCTTCAGCAATCGGCGCTGCTTGAAGGTGGTCTCGATCTCGTAGGTCACCTGCACGCCTTCAGACGCGACCTTATAAGCGCCCACAATGATCTCCCAGCGGCCAGCTTGCAGTGGATTGGGCTTGTAGCCGGGTGTAGCTTTCACCGCACTGATGGTGAACTCGCGCTTGTCGGAGCCGGAAGCGCCCACCTGGGTACCGTCTGGCGCGATCAGCCCCAGATCAATGGTGTTCACCTTGGTCTGGCTCTGGAAGGCGGCGCCATTCACGCTCAACGTTTCGGGCGCATAACGTTCGTAGCTGTAACGGATGGTGAGGGTTTCCACATTCTCAGGCAGGGTGAAAGGCAGGGTAAAGTATGTGCCTTCGCGGATCTTTTCAATGAAGAGAGACAACACCTGCACCGAAGGCTGTGAAGGCAGGCTCATTTCGGCTCCCCCAACTCATTCTTCAAGAAGCGGGCCACTTCGCGGCCCCAGAAGTACCACTCATGGCGGGCATCTTCTTCAAAGTACTCGGCTTTGATGCCTGCGCTTTCGCAGGCGGCAAAGAACAGTTTGCTCAGCGGATACAGGTCGTCCTGGCGGCCGCAAGAGATGTACAGGTACGGCAGCTTGGCCGGGTCAGCGTTTTTGAGCCAAACATTGGGGTCGTGCTGGCTGCCCTGGATCTTGCCCAGGTCGCCAAACAGCAGACTGAACTCGTCGTGTCGCGAATCATCAGGGTGGTTCTCAATGCGGGCAACCGAAAGCACGCCGGAGAAGCTGGCAGCCGCTTTGTACAGGTCCGGGCGCAGCAGGGCGCACTTCATGGCGCCGTAGCCGCCCATTGAAA
>CAZWKK010000208.1:0-4055 GCA_964634855.1 uncultured Anaerolinea sp. | reverse complement strand
GTTGCGGCAAATGGGTCACGCACATCACCTGATGTTGTTGGCTCAGGTTCCAGAGCTTTTCGCCCACCACAGCACCCACACGCCCACCGATGCCCTGGTCGATCTCGTCAAAAATGAGGGTCGGTACATAATCTGCCATTGCCAACACGTTTTTGAGTGCCAACATCAAACGCGAGGTCTCACCACCTGAGGCAATCTTGACCAGGGGTTTCAACCCTTCTCCAGGGTTGGGTGCGATCAAAAATTCAACCTGGTCATAGCCATTCGCATTGAATGCCACCGTGGAACCATCTTCCAGATGAACACCACCGGCGTCCGGCGTCGTAGCAAATTCCACTGAAAACTGAGCACCTTTCATGCTCAGATCTGCCAGTTCGGTTTCCACCCCTTTTGCCAGGGATTCAGCTGCAAGTTTGCGTTTTGTTGAGAGGGCGGTGCCGCTCACCTGCAAGGAAGTCAGGATTTCACTGAGCTTTACTTCCAGCTCTTCAATTCGTTCTTCGGCGTGATTAATGTTTTCCAACTGCTCTTTGGCTGTTTTGCCAAAGGCTAAGACAGCCTCAATGCTGTTGCCATATTTGCGTTTTAGCTGATGGATCAACTCGAGACGATTCTCTACCTGTTCCAGTCGCCGTGGATTGAACTCGATCTCATCCAAATAACTGCGTAATTCGGCGCTGATGTCACTGATCTGATCGGCCACACCCTCTGCCTGTTCGGTCAAAGCCTGCCGGCTGGTATCAATGCGTGCCAGGGAGTTGAGCAATTGCACCACCTGGCCGAACATATCTGAGATCGCAGAAGCGTCTGGTGCCCCTTCATCCAGCAGAACAAGCGCCTGTTGAGCTGAGGCTGAAAGCGCTTCGGCATTGGCCAACCGGCTGCGCTCCTGGTCCAGCTCTTCCTCTTCGCCTTCTTGCAATTGTGCGCTTTCGATCTCCTGAGCCTGGAAAGTAAGCAGTTCGATCTTGCGTGCTGCTTCCTGTTCCAAATTGCGCAGATCGGTCAGTTCTTTATTCACCTGCTGATACGCATGATAGTGCTCGCGGTAATCCTTTAATTCTCCCTCCACCGCGGCGTAACGGTCCAACAGATCCAGGTGTGAACGAACGTCCAGCAGAGAAAGATGCTCCGCCTGTCCGTGAATATCTACCAGATAGGTGCCCAATTCTTTGAGCAAGCCAACATTCACGCTGCGGCCGTTCACCCGGGCAATGCTGCGTCCCTCCACCCTGATCTCTCGGCCAAGTGTGACAAAATCACTGCCTTCATCCAGCCCTTCGCGTGCCAGTATTTGCAGGATATCCTGGCGGGTTTCGGCCGGTAGGGCAAAATCAGCTTCCACCGTCGCACGGTCTGTGCCGCTGCGAACCATGGTGGCTTCTACTTTACCACCCACCAGAGCCATGATCGCATCCAGCAAAATTGATTTACCGGCGCCTGTTTCACCGGTAACGATGACCAGCCCTTTGTGAAAGCGCAGTTCCAACCGCGTAATAATGGCAAAGTTTTCGATGCGTAATTCGCTCAGCATGGTTCTACCCTTTAAAGTCGGATCCCTTTAAGTCTGTAAAAGACCGTTGCCGCAGTCAAGATGAGGTATCCCACCGGAAAGATCATGGACCCCAATGAATAGATACTTCCTGTGGCTGCGCCATATTGGTTCATAAGGAAAGGAACCATGCCGATAAACATTGGTAAAAGGTAGGCAAGCATTCCCAATACCACGCCTCCAGCTGCCACCCAGGGAAGCGCTTTAGAGCGGCGTTTGCGCACCACAAAGCGCACCGCCTCTGCGATGCCCGCCCCAATGAGAGGTGCCAGGATAAGGGTGAAATAACCCAAAAAACTGATTAACTCCAACAAGGTGTAGCTCAAGTAAGCCAGCACACCTGCCACAATCAAGGTCAATGGATAATCCCACCAGCGGGTGGTATCAAATTTTTTCTGCTGGCCACGTACACAATCTTTGCAGCGATACCCGGTAGGGGTTAACACGGCACAGGATGCACAAATGGGTTGGTTACAATTGTTGCATCGCAAATAAGTTGTTCTTTGGGGATGTTTGTAACAATATAAAGGTTGATTCTCGCTCATTTGAATCCGCCAATAGATGGGTTTTGTTCCAGATAATTGCCCAGATTCCGGTAAAAATAACCAGGATCCTTGAAAGTGAGGAATTTTACTGTGTAATTACTTGATTTGACGATCACTTTATCGCCATTCTGCAGCACGATCGGGGCACGACCATCCAGGCTGGCCACTGCCTCATGGTCTGTGTCTGTAGTGATCTCAACACAGGCGCCCTCGGGTAAGATCACCGCCCGATCCATTGAAAGATGCGGCGCAACAGCCACGATCAAGATATTGCGTAATTGCGGCGGCATGATCGGTCCGCCCACTGCCAACGCGTAGGCGGTTGAGCCAGTAGGCGTCGCCGCAATGAGTCCATCTGCCATATACGATGCCAGTGAATACCCATCCACCTTGGCGTGGATGCGAATGGGCCGTACAACCTGACCCCGGCAAACCACCACTTCATTGATCACCAGGCTGCTCTGTAAGAGCTCTTCGCCGCGACGAACATCTGCCTGCAGCATCATGCGTTCTTCAATGGAATAGTCGCCGTTAAAGACCCGTTGCAGCACGCCTTTCCATTCTTTGAGGGCCACCTGCATCAAAAAGCCAAAACGTCCCATATTGATGCCCAACAAGGGAATATTCAAGGGAGCGCAAAGGTGACTTGCTCGCAGCATCGTTCCATCACCGCCCAGCGTGATCATCAAGTCGATCTTGGTCTCGTTTACCTGTTGCTGGAGATGTGGGTCGTTCACCCTGGCAACGATGCATTTTGTACCCCAGTTGTGCTGAATGAAAGAGCTCACGGCAAGACCCTCTTTCATGGCCTCATCTGAG
This sequence comes from uncultured Anaerolinea sp., assembly GCA_964634855.1. Lineage (GTDB taxonomy): Bacteria > Chloroflexota > Anaerolineae > Anaerolineales > Anaerolineaceae > UBA6107. The sequence goes on along the minus strand of CAZWKK010000208.1, from coordinate 1,139 downwards.
GTGGGGTGTATGGCAATGGCTATAGTCGCTATCTTAGTCTGATGAGCAGTTTCCATATTGAGAATATTATAGCTGTTTTGACAATATTAATAAAAACATAAAAAATGCCCCTCTTTTTAGGTGGGGCACTTCTACTGGGTTATTTTCCGGTTGGGTATCGCTTCTCAAATTCGAGCAACGCTTCTTGCAAATGCTGTTCGCGCAGACTTTGGGTCAGGTCAGCCCGGGTTCGTTCGATGATGCCCCGCACCAGATCCGTCTGCCGTCTCAGCCCATTGGTCACCGCATCCGGATAATCCATGGTCACCAAAAAGTCGTAAATATCGTCCATATTGCTCAGCAAGCGTTCTGCCTCTTCTGAATAACCCTGGCGCAAAATATCCAGGCAGCGCCGGCGCAGCTCACCGATGCACTCCGCCAGACCATTGATATAGGTGTTGTACTCAATACCCAATTCTTCTGGCGTGGGCAGAGCTGCTTTTTCAATAATGGCACAGGTCAGACTGGCTTCCGAAAACTCTTTAATGGCATCCTGGGTATAGCCAGCGAAGTAAAGGTCGGGATAATTGGCCAAATCTTGCTGCATCTGTTGCACCAGGGTATGGGCTTCTTTCAACAGTTCATGCGCGGGCTCTACCTCACTGCGGTGGATGGCGCGGATGGTATGAGCACAAAGACGCGTCAGTTGGCGAGCCTGCACCAATGCCCGGTCACGCGCACCGGTTCGCTCATCAAAGATCTGTTTGGCTTTTTCTGTAATTACCGAGAAACGATCATCCATTATTCTACTTCTTTCGGGGGTTCAGGTGGCTTTACCTGCCTGAACAAAGTATTCGCCAGTGAAGGGTCGCCCGGCATGTGGATCTCACCATTGGCTGCCTCAAAGCGAGCCAGATTTTCAATGAGCGCACGCATAAAAGATTTGGCACCCATGGGTGTCATTACCACGCGGGTTTTCACCTGGGCTTTTTGCCCAGGCAGCATCTGCCCAAAATCAAAAACGATATCTGAAGGAGAATGGCTGATGCGTACCAGGTTGGAATAGACAGCATCCAAGTCCTCCGGAATGTCTACCGGCTGAACACCGGGATTCGGAGGGGTTTCTTTTGAGTCCATACTGCCTTCTTTTCTTTAGAATG
>CAZWKK010000207.1:0-4057 GCA_964634855.1 uncultured Anaerolinea sp. | reverse complement strand
CTTGTAGTTAATACCGGAAAATTTACCGGAAGAAGCCCCAAAGACAAGTATATAGTAAATTATGGGCGCGAGAGGGATAATCAAATTGATTGGGGATCAACAAATCAACCTATTGAACCTGAGGTTGTGAAAGAATTATTATTATTGGTTCAAAATTACACTGTAAACAAAGATCTGTTTGTCCAAGATCTTTTTGTGGGAAATCACCCAAGTTACAAACAAAAAGTTCGCGTTATCACTGAAACTGCATGGCACTCCCTTTTTTCACAAAATTTATTCATTGATAACCCAGACAAGAGATCGGCCTTTTCTCCCGATTTCAACGTAATTTGTTTACCAGGGTTATTTGCTCCAGAACATTTCCATCACCTAAATTCGAGAACCTTCGTAGTTCTCGATTTTGAGCGCAATCTTGTTCTGATAGGTGGTACTGCGTATGCGGGAGAGATCAAGAAAGCAGTCTTCTCTCTCATGAACCGAATTTTGCCTGAAGTCAATGTGTTACCCATGCATTGTTCAGCTAATATCGGTAAAGAGGGCGATACTGCGCTATTCTTTGGCCTCTCTGGCACTGGAAAAACCACATTATCGTCTGATCCTGAAAGATTTCTCATTGGTGATGACGAAACCGGCTGGGGGAATGATGGTATTTTCAATTTTGAGGGTGGCTGTTACGCCAAGACGATTGGTTTAAAGAAAGAATTTGAGCCGATCATATGGGATGCCAGCCAGCGAAAATATTCCATCCTTGAAAATGTTGCCATTGATCTCCAAACCGGCGAAATCAATTTTGATGATTGCTCTCTCACAGAGAATTCCAGAGCAGCCTACCCGCTTGATTTTGTACCAACATCTGTAAAAGAAGGTCGCGGTAACCACCCATCAAATATCTTTTTCCTTACAGCAGACGCATTTGGTGTCCTTCCACCCCTGGCCTTGCTCAACCCTGAACAGGCGATGTTCTATTTCCTCAACGGGTTCACTGCAAAACTGGCAGGGACTGAATGTGGAATCGGGAAAGATCCAATCGCCACTTTTTCGACCTGTTATGCAGCACCTTTTTTGCCTTTAGCACCTTCTGTTTATGCGAATATGCTCGGGGAAAAAATGTCCACCCATTCAACCAAGGTATGGTTGGTCAACACAGGTTGGACCGGCGGCCCTTACGGAGTGGGTCATCGTATTCGCCTGCCAGATACGCGCACTTTGATCAAAGCAGCCATTCAGGGGACACTCAGAGAGGATTCAATGGTAGTAGATGCTATGTTTGGCTTAAAGATCCCCACAGCCTGCAAAGGTCTCTCTGAGCCGATATTGAATCCCATGTTCACCTGGGAAGATCAGGATAACTATCTATTAGAATCCGCCAAGCTAAAAATGCTCTTTGAGACCACTGCCAAAAAGTATTACGAGGGTAAATAGAACAAGATCAACAAGGCGAGGATTAAAAAGGGTGCATAAGCGATTGCCGAAAAAGCAGAATACTTTTTGGCAATCGCTTTTATGATCAGGTACAAAACAGCGAATATTCCAGAAAGGAAGATGGCCAGGATGATCATTGCCGGCACATGTTGCATGCCGCAGATCAAGCCCAGGTAGCCGCTGACGAACACATCTCCCAGGCCAAGGGCAACTTCATCTACTTCTTGTTTGCGGATTCTGGCTACCACACGGTTGAACAGGATTCCCAAATAATACATACCCAACATAATGCCAGCACCGAGCAAGCCTCCAAGCAGAGTGTTCCAGATGCCATGCAGAACCCAACCGTAGACCAACCCCAGACCAATCCCAACAAAGTCTGTGGCAAATAACACCGCTCGGTGTTCAATATCAATGATGACGATCAGTCCTAAGAAGACCAACAAAGGCAAACTAGCCCAATAGGTAAATGGCTTTAATGGATAAAATGCTACCAATACACTGAAGAGCATGCTCAAAAGCAGAACCAGCCAATAACGAATCCCGGGGCGGGACTGGCAATTTGGACAGCGAAACGAAAAAAGATAATTAACCACAGAGTAGGGTTTACCACAGCTTTTACAAACCGGCAGGCTGAACTTCTTTTCCACCGGTAAGACATCTGCCAGATAATTCAGCAAAATGCCAATGAGGGCACCAACGGCGATGTAAAGGATCAGGATCATTTTCCCTCCGAATTGAGTTTGCTTTCAATTTCTTCCGGCCGCAGCCGATAACTGTTGGCACCGGCCATTTGGGTAGAAAGAGCTCCGGATATGTTGGCAATTTTTAGACAAGAGCGTATGTCTTTCCCATCCAACCAGGCTTTGATGAATCCCGCATTGAAACAATCACCTGCACCAGTAGTATCCACTACATTCACTTTACAGCCAGGTTCGTAATAGATTCTACCTTCATCACAGCACCAGCATCCATTAGCGCCATCTTTGATGATCACCGTCTGACAATGTTCTCCCAGTAATTTTGCAGCCGTTTGCATGTCTGATTGACCTGTAATACGAACTGCCTCATCATGGTTGGGAGAATAGAAGCGGACCCTTCTGAGAGCGTCTCTGATGGCTGGCTTGTTGATGGTTGAGGTATCCATACTATTGCCATCCATAAATAATTCCATGTGTTTCAAGGAGGCCAATGTATCCCCCAGTGTCAATGCTGGGCCATAAAATAATGTAGGGATCACTACCAACCGCGCATTGGATCTACCCAGCGCTCGTAAAGCGGTCTCGATCTGTTCACTGGGGTCATAATATGCCACAAAGGCGCGATCATGGGGAAAAGATAGTGAGACAGTGATCTTCCGCACAGGATGATCTGAGATCCTGAACAGGTCAAAAGGGAACCCTTCATTCCTGAACCGATTTAGGACAAACTGAGAATAATCATCATTGCCAAATTCGGCTGCGAAAGCGGTCTTTACCCCCAACTGATGCAAGGCAAGCGCCGTATTACACGCGCCCCCAGGTTCCATAGATAAGGCTTTGGCTTCAACCTCTTTACCCAGCACCGGCATGGACTCCAGCCCTGTGAAGACCAGGTCCAGACAGTAATCGCCCAGGATGATGACGTCATAATCCATCATTAAGCGATTCCCTTGAGGTAGTTCTTGCCGAAAGCGGCTTTGAGATCTTTTACAATTGCGGCAGCGATCTTTTCATCTGCCACCAAGGGGTGCAATACCAATGCTTGCACAGCCTTCTCTTCTGATCCTTCAACGGCTGCTTGAATGGTCAACTGCTCATAAGCCTTTACCCTGGCCAGTAAGCCAAGAGCGTGCAGAGGAATATCTCCAACCGCTACGGGCTGAATGAAATCATGGCCTACGATGGACGGCACTTCAACCACACAATCTTCTGGCAGTCCCTTGATGGCACCCTTATTCAAGGTGTTCACAATATGGACCTGTTTACCGCCACTTTGCAATGACTTTATCAGGCGAAGTGCTACATCGGCATAACCACCTTGAAGCTCCAATGTAATGGGTTCCATAGCTGCCGGTGTCTTCCCTGTTTCGTTTTGCATATAATGGCTGCGGCGCACTTCCAGGTAGTCTGTGTAACATTTTAAGAGCATCTCAGGTGAATCTTTGATGCGGGAGATCTCTTTGAAGAATTTTTCATTTTCTTCCAGGATCTCTTCGCCACGGGTGTGCTCGCTGCGTAAAATATTTTGTACAGAATTCTTTGAATTGTAGAAATAGTACAGATACTCGTTTGGCAACATGCCCAGGGATTTTACGATCTGGGTAGAATAAGGCAACATGTCTTTGATGGGAAGCTCATCAATTTCTGAGATGATCTTTGGAAGAATATCTTTCCCATGAACTCGAATAGATTTTGTCCAACCCAGATGGTTCAGACCGAAATAATCAACAAAAATATCATCCTCGGGAATGCCAAAGAACTGGCTCACCAAGCGTTGTACTTCAGTCGGTGCATCACAAATACCGATGGTACGCTCCCAATGCCCGGCTTTGATGGCAGCCTCGGCCATCATGCCAGAGGGGTTGGCAAAGTTGATCAGCCAGGCGTTGGGGCAGTATTGACGCATCAGATCAATGTAACCCAACAACACAGGT
>CAZWKK010000206.1:0-4063 GCA_964634855.1 uncultured Anaerolinea sp. | reverse complement strand
ACGGGGGCATAAAAGCCGTTCTGGATTACCTGCAGGAGTATCCGTTCACCCCCAGCCACCGCCGCATGCTTGACGTTATCCTGGCCAGCCCAGAATCCATTGCCGAAGTCTATGCCGACCGGCTGAACATCAGCCGGGCCACCTATTTTTATCAATTACGCGAGATGATCACTGCTGTCTTTCAGGCATTGAATCACTGGTGTCTGCCCGAAAGCGCGCTCCACCACGCCGCCGCACCCACGCCTCAGCCCAAACAGAAGCTGCCAGCCCCCCTGACCAGTCTGATCGGAGTGGAAGCCTCTCTCACCGCTCTCACCCGCCTGATGTTCAGGGAAGACGTACGCCTGTTGAGCCTGTTAGGCCCCGGCGGCATCGGTAAAACACGGCTGAGCATTGAACTGGCCCGTAACTCAGGCATAGATTGTGCCTTTGTCGATCTTTCCGCAGTGAGCCATGCACCCCAACTGCTGCCGACCATTTGTGAGACGCTCGAACTGCGCACCAATACGCTGGCGGCCATCCAGAATGCTCTGTACGGGCGCGAATTTCTGCTTATTCTGGATAACTTCGAACAGCTCTACCCCACCCGCGAGACGATTCTGGAGCTACTTTCGTCGCTGCCTCAGCTTAAAATCATCGTGACCAGCCGGATCGCCTTGAATTTGAACGGTGAACACGAATTCATGGTACCGCCTCTGGCCGTGGCCAGCATCGAAGCCGTCAAAGACCAGCAGTTGTGGGCCAAATCACCCGCGGTCTTGCTCTTTGCGCAGCGCGCTCAGGCCATCTGCCCCACTTTCAATCTCAATAACGATAACGTCGAAGAGATTACCGAACTGTGCCAGCGTCTGGAAGGATTGCCGCTGGCCATCGAACTGGCTGCCTACCAGATCAAATATCTTTCGCCCAAGGCTATGCTGACGCGCATCCAGAACAGCCGTCTGGCCTTTTTCGATCTGAACGTGAAGAAAATGCCTTCCCAGCAGCAATCCATGCGTTCTGTGTATGATTGGAGCTACCGTCTGCTGCCGCATGGGGTACAAAATCTCTTCTGCCAGCTCTCAGAAATCCAGGGTGATTTCTCACTTGAAGAAGCTAAACCCTTCTGCACCTCGAAGAATCTGGAAAATGATCTAAACTTACTGGTAGACCATTCTTTACTGGAACAACACGCTGACCACAACGGAGAACCACGTTTTCAAATGTCGGGAATGACTCGTGAATACGCTTCAGAACGCTGCCAATGTCTGCAAACGTCTTGACAAAACGATTGATTTCTTAGAAAATGGAGTTGAACGTTCAACTAAGGATTGACGATATGAGTGTAACCATTATTGATGTTGCCAAAGAAGCCGGAGTTTCACGCACCACCGTCTCAAACGTGTTCAGCGGCAAGGATAAATGCACTGAACAGACTCGACAGGCGGTCTTAGCCGCTGCCAAAAATCTGGGCTACAAACCCAACCTGGCAGCACGTTCGCTCATCACCAATCAATCCAAGTTGATCGGCATGATCCTGCCGTCCTACGTTGATACCAACACGCTGACCAACAGCCCCTTCTACAACATCATGATGGATAGCGTCTATTCCGTACTGCGCACTGAAGCCTATTACGACCTGATCATCTTCCCGGTGCAATACAAAGAAAAACTCATGCAGGTAAGCGAATGGATCGACTCACGCAACGTGGATGGCATTTTGGCCCTGGGCGAGTTCGATTCAGGCTTTTTGCGAGACCTGAAATCGAAGGGGATCCCGGTGGTGCTGATCGACAATTATTCGCAGGGGAATTACGAGAACTTCTCCTACGTCAATTCGGATGACGAAACTGGCGGTTACCTGGCCACGCGCTATCTGATCCAAAAGGGATACCAGAACATTGCGTTGTGCGCGGTTGATCTGCACGGCTTTCTGATGCAAAAACGCTATCAGGGCTACAAACGCGCCATTAAAGAGGCCAAGCTCAAGGAATACCTCTTCGATAAATCCGAGAATCCTTTCGAAGCCGGCCTGAGTTATGCGGAGATGGTCCTGGCACAGGGAATCGATGCAGCCTTCTGCACAGAAGATATGGTCGCGGTCGGAGTTCTGCACGGTTTGCTCAAAAAAGGCGTCAAAGTTGGGAAAGAGTTCGGGGTGGTGGGGTTCGATAACATCCTCATTGGCCACCAGGTTTTCCCGGAGTTGACCACCATTGATCAAAACATATTCGAAAAAGGAGAAACGGCAACCAAAACTCTTTTGAAGATCTTGAACAAGACCAGCTCTCTGGGCAGCCGTTTGATCCTGCCGGTCAGCCTGATCGAAAGAGAGAGCGCTTGATTCTCTCTTTTTTTGAGCACTTTGTTGAACGCTCAACCTGATTTTCGTTTGTGCGCCTGATCGCAACTGAATCTTTGTTGCAAAGATCAAATTGCAGTTCATTTGATCTGTAGCTTAATTTTCGTCATTTTAAGGAAGCCATGACCACTAAAAACGCTGACCAATACCTCAAAATCCATCCCTGGAAGATCATTGAAGAAGGATTTCACCCCGATCACAGTGAAATCTCGGAATCACTCTTTTCGCTGGCCAACGAGCACCAGGGGGTACGCGGTTTTTTCGAAGAGGGCTATTCTGGCACCAGCCTGATCGGCGTTTATCTTAATGGCATTTTCGAGCAACGGTTCACAGAGGGGAGTGCCTACAAAGGCGTCTCGAACCGATTGGCCTTCATGGTCAACACCGTGAACTGGCTGGCAACTCGCGTCAGTGTGGATGGCGAAACTCTTGATCTGGCGGTCAGCCGGTTCGATGATTTCAGCCGTGAACTTGATTTTCAGACTGGCGAACTGCGCCGGGGATTTGTTTGGGAGACCCGCAGCGGCAAACACTTAAAGTTATGCTTTTCACGACTGCTCAGCATGCGCACCCCGGAACTGGCCTGCCAGAAGATCGAACTGACAGCATTGGATTTCAGCGGAACAGTAACCCTCACCGCTGGGTTGGATTTCGCAGTACCGCACCGCTCTTTTGCCCATAATTTTTGGGAATGCCCTCGCCGCGAAAAGTACGCCCTGCTGGGCGTGACCGAATCGACCCATCAGCGTTTGTTTGCGGGGATGAAATTCCGTGCCCCGGGGGAGGCGCAGGAAATCCGTGATGAAAAATACACCGGCGTACAAATCGAGATACCGGTATCCCCCAGCCAGACGCAAACCTTCGAGAAGCTGGTAATCTTGGCCAGCAATCGTGACCCTGAGCAGCCCTTAGCAGAAGCCTGGGAGCAGGGCATGGCCCAACTGAACGGATTGCAACAAGCGTACGCCGAAGTACGGCAAGAAAACGCCGCCTACTGGCACGAATTCTGGGAAAAATCAGACATCCACATCGATGGTGATGAAGAAACACAGCAGGGGATTCGCTTCTGCATTTTCCAGATGCAGCAAACTTACCGGGGCGTCGTCGCCGGGGCCAATATCGGCGCCAAAGGGCTGACCGGAGAAGCTTATAACGGCAACGCTTTCTGGGATACCGAGACCTACTGCCTGCCTTTTTACCTGTTCAGCAATCCCCAGGCGGCCAGGGCCCTGATCGATTTCCGCTACAAAACCCTGTCCCAGGCCAAAATGCGCGCTCACGATCTGGATTGCACCGGCGCTTGCTTCCCGATTGCCACCTCAGACGGCAGCGAGAGCTGCACTCTGTGGCAGCATGCCAGTCTGCAGTTACAGCCTACCACCGGGGTAGCCTATGCCATCTGGCACTACATGAAGATCACGGGAGACAACGCTTTTCTGCGGTGCGAGGGGAGCGAATTGCTGGTGGAAATCTGCCGTTTTCTGGCCAGCCGCGGCCAGTGGTCCCCACAGGGAAAGTTTGGCTATTACGCCGTCATGGGGCCAGATGAATTCCAGATGATGGTGAACAATAACGCCTACACCAATTACATGGCAAAACGCACCTTCGAGTACACCTTGAGCGTGCTGCGAGCTGGCGACGCCAATCAATTGGGGGTCAGCGCAGAAGAAATGGCCAGTTGGGAACACATGGCACAAGAAATGATCTTGCCCTATGACCCAC
>CAZWKK010000205.1:0-4102 GCA_964634855.1 uncultured Anaerolinea sp. | reverse complement strand
CATCAATGTTGAATACACCCCTTCGCTCACCTGGTTGGAACCAGCCATCAGCACTTGCGCTGACGCTCTGGAAGACGTACATCTCATCACCCATCTGGTGCCGACTGACCAGTTGGACACGGCCAATTCAGACGTTGTGCTTCGCTGGGGCGCCCCTCCCCAGTTGGACCTGTATTCAGCTCAATTGGGCAGTGACCGATTGGCGTTTGTGGTAAGTCCCAAGAACCCGCTCAAATCGTTAGATCTGGCAACAACTAAAAAGATATTAAACGGCGGTTTTGACAATTGGGGCTCCCTTTACAAAGCCTGCCCGGATTGTTTTACCAAAGCATATGATGAGACAGCCTACGGTGAAAAGCCCATTTCACTTGGTTTTTATTCTCCCAATGAAGATATCCAGGTGATGTTGGATCTGGCTGTCATGGCTGGCCAGCCGGTGGAAAATTCAAACGCCACCCTCATTCCGGATGCAGCTGCAATGTTGGAGACTGTGGCAGAATCTGATACCAGCATAGGGTTTATTCCTGCGCGTGCCATGAACGAAACCGTCAAAGAAGTGTCCCTCACCGATGTAGATCCTCTCAAACTCACCCAACCCATTCTGGCCATCGCCAAAACGGAACCCAGTGGGGCAGCACGGAATTGGCTCATCTGCCTGCAAACCGTTCTAAATTCCAAATAAATGATCAGCCAAAAATTAATATGAAACAGGCACCCGATTTTCCAGGTGCCTGCTCTTCTCCTCACGGCTTAGAAATGAATTAAGCCTGTTCCAAATAGCGTTCTACTTCCCAATCGGTCACATTGAGGCGGTAATCTTCCCACTCAGCGGATTTGGCACGAACGAAAGCGTCGTAAGTGCTGCCAAGGGCTGATTTGACCACAGTATCCTTCTCCAGCTCGATCAATGCCTCTTTCAAAGAACCGGGTAATTCAGTCACTTTACGTTTCTTACGGTCAGCTTCGCTCATCTCATACACATTGATGTTGTTCAACGGAGCGGGTGGAACCAAACCTCTGTCGATACCATCCAAGGCAGAAGCAAGCATGGCAGTGTACGCCAGATACGGGTTGCAAGAGGGATCCGGGCAGCGCAGTTCAGCGCGGACTGCCTTGCTATTGCCGGCTTTGAAGCGCGGCATGCGGATGAGTGCGGAGCGGTTTGTTTGGGCCCAACCGACATAAACGGGTGCCTCGTATCCGGGAACGAGACGTTTGTATGAGTTCACGGTCGGGGCAGTAACCGCAGAGAAAGAACGTGCGTGCATTAACTGACCGGCGATGAAACTATAAGCAAGTTTTGACAGACCAAATTCGTCTGAGGCATCGTAGAAAAGGTTATTGCCTTTCAGATCAAAGAGGGACTGGTGGCAGTGCATACCAGAACCATTGATGCCAAACACAGGTTTCGGCATGAAGGAGGCGACCAAACCGTTCTGCGCAGCAATGGCTTTGACAGCATACTTCAAGGTAACAACATTATCTGCTGATTTGAGAGCATCATCAAAGCGGAAATCGATCTCGTGTTGGCCAAGAGCAACTTCGTGGTGACCCACTTCGATCTCCAACCCCATATCACCCAGAGCAGACATCAATTCGCTGCGAACACGAGCGGCTTCGTCGTTGGGGGAGAAATCAAAATATCCACCGATGTCGTGCGGTACAGGGTGAACATTCCCATTTTCGCCAGGACGGAAAAGGAAGAACTCGGGTTCAGAACCCACATTGAATTTCCAGCCACGTTTCTTAATAATGTCCAACTGGCGGCGCAAAGTGCCACGGGGATCACCTTCAAAGGGAGATCCATCCGGATGGAAAATGTCACAGAACATGCGGGCCCGTTTGTGCGCGTCAGGAGTCCAGGGCAAGACGGCGTAAGTATCCAGATCAGGGCGAAGTAGCATATCGCTTTCCTGGATTCGGGCAAAACCTTCAATGGAGGAACCATCAAACCACAGACCATTTTCAACAGCTTCCTCAACCTGTTTGAGAGGAGCGTCCACGCTTTTGACCGCTCCGGTCACATCTGTGAATTGGAGAGAGACAAATTGGACGCCATCCGCCTTGATTCGTTCAAACAACTCTTTCTTATCCATACTATTTCTCCTTGTTTAAAATGCAAAGACATGCGGGAGCATGTCTTTGAAAAATTAGCTATGCTTCCCTTCCATAAATTAAACAAACAGGCAATAAAGGCCTGGCCATTGATCGTATCTTGTCCTGTCTGTCACCAGACAGTTTTCGATCTGATCTACTCTGGAAGGGAGAAAAGAGCTCATGGTCAAGCTCCAAAGGCATCCGCTGATCTTTCGATTTTCCCCTGTTTTTGCCCCCACAGGGTTAACCTTCTTTCGCAAGAAGGAACCTTCACCTCGTCATCTCTAATGAGATGCAGCCGCTATCTCTCTCTGTTATTGTTAAATTAATATTGAATTATGATACAAAGATTTAGGATGAATGTCAATACATATTATTTAATTTTAAGAAAATTAAGGTGATTGACACAAAGAACATATGTACTATAATAGAATCAAGTTCCAGATGTCAGAAACAAATGCACGATAAATTCGATCTATTATATAATTGAGAAAACCATCTGAGGAGATGTCCATGGCGAAAAAATCCGCTTCTAACGGTCAAAACGAATTATCCGCTGCCAGTAACTCAGCCAGCCCCATGAGCGATGCAAAACGAGCTGTGCTTGATAAAGCCCTTGGTGATATCGAAAAACGCTACGGTCAAGGCTCCATTATGCGGCTGGGTGAAGCGCACCAATTGGAAGTGGAAGCCATCCCCACGGGGTCCCTCTCATTGGATATTGCTTTGGGTGTCGGCGGCATCCCACGCGGCCGCATCACCGAGATCTATGGTCCGGAATCTTCTGGTAAAACCACCCTCTGTCTTCACATTGTTTCAGAAGCACAGAAACTGGGCGGAACAGTAGCTTTTATTGATATGGAGCATGCCCTGGATCCAGCTTATGCGGTTCGTCTTGGCGTAGATATTCAATCACTGCTTGTCTCCCAACCTGATACCGGTGAACAGGCGTTGGAGATCACTGAGACGCTGGTACGTTCTGGCGCCGTTGATGTAGTGGTCGTCGATTCAGTGGCAGCCCTGGTACCCCGTGCCGAGATCGAAGGCGATATGGGCGATGCCAGCATGGGTATGCAAGCACGTCTGATGTCTCAGGCGTTACGTAAGCTCTCCGGCGCCATCAACCAGACCAAGACAGCCGTCATCTTTACCAACCAACTTCGCCAAAAGATCGGCGTCATGTTCGGCAATCCTGAGACCACCCCTGGCGGTCTGGCTTTGAAATTCTATGCATCGGTCCGTTTGGACGTGCGCAGGATCCAATCCATCAAAGTGGGCGCCGAGATCATGGGTAATCGCACCCGCGTTCGCGTGGTCAAAAATAAAGTGGCTCCCCCGTTCCGCACCGCCGAATTTGACATCATGTACAACGAAGGTATCTCCAAAGAAGGAGATATCATCGACCTGGCCACCGCCCTTGAGATCGTCACCAAACGTGGTGCTTTCTTCTCCTACGGCGATGTTCGCCTGGGTCAGGGTCGCGAGAACGCCAAAGAGTTCCTGCGCCAGAACCCTGAGCTTTGCCACGAGATCGACGCAGCTGTTCGCCAGCGGGCTATCGGTGGCGAAATTCCCCTGGGGGTCGGCTTGATGACCGAAGACGATTCCAACAGCGAAGATTGAAAAGTTCATAAATGAACAAGGGGAAAGTTTCCTTTTATCGGTTCCTTCTTATAATCGCCCTTCTCACCCTCCCTCTCTTTGAGGGAGGGTGTGCTGCTTTACGTCCCAGCCGCCCCGTGCCAGATTCAGATCAACCACCGCTGTTCATTGCCCCAACCCTCATCCCCTTGCCCACAGCCACCTCCACCCAGGATCCAAATGCCCAGCCAGCGGATTGCACCAATAACTTGTCTTATCTCAAAGATCTCACCATCCCGGATGGCTCAGTCATCCAGGCAGGTACAACCATTCAGAAACAATGGCAGGTGAAGAACTCAGGCACCTGTAATTGGAACAGTACCTACACCATTCAATTGATCAGTGGTGAAGGCATGGGCGCCGC
>CAZWKK010000204.1:0-4145 GCA_964634855.1 uncultured Anaerolinea sp. | reverse complement strand
AGATGCGCTGATCGATCTAATCGAGGAGAGTGGATTCGATAGCCTTACCATCATGCAAATTACCGAACGTGCGATGGTCAGCCGGGCAACGTTTTATCGTATCTATCAGGATAAATTTGATCTGGTCGAGAAAATATACACAGAAGCTGCTCAAGCGGTATTCGAGGCGGTCTCTGATTCAGGAGTAGAACACCCACCACAGATTTGGGTACACTTCTTTGAGCACATCGCAGAATACGAAAGATTGTACCGTGCTTTACTCGGGCAAAAAGGCAGCCCCTGGTTCGTTTTCAAAATGCGCACTTCACTTGCAGAACTAGTCAAAGAGTACGAACAGAATCCCCATTTACAATCCATGGCGCAGACCAGAGAACCGCTTTTATCAGATTATGTGCGGAACGTTATTGCCACCATGATGGTGGAAACAATCACCTGGTGGCTTGAAAAAGGCAGGCCGTACTCATCGAAAGAAATTGCCTGGCGCTGTGCCTCCTTGGCATCTGCCATTTTCATGGAAACCAGCACCTGGCAATCCTCATCTATCCAATAAACTTATCGAGAGAATTCTTCAGGTCCTTCAGAGAACGCTGATAATCATCCTTTTCGACCGCATCCACCATGCAGCTCTGCAGATGGTCTTCCAGGATCACCCTGCCAACGCTATTGAGCGCAGACCGGACAGCTGCGATTTGAGTGAGAACATCCGGACATGATGTATCGTTTTCAACCATGCGTTTGATCGCGCGCACATGCCCTTCGATGCGTGCCAGCCGGTTGAGTACTTTTTGATGGTGTTCGTGCTGGTTCTCGTGATCAACCTTCGAAACGTCTGTTGATCCTGCCAGTAGTTCCTCGTTCAGATCATTTGATTCCAATGGCTTCATCGTATTCTCCTACCCAAGACCTATCCACCGCTACCCATTACTTTACCACAGCCTTACGATAATTGATTAACCGGGCAGAGTTTGCCAGCACTGGCAGCGCAGAGGTTTCGTGCATCAGCGCCCCGACCACCGGCCCAATAATTCCGAATCCGCCCAGAACCACCGAAAGAACATTCATCGACATCGAGAAGATCACATTCTGCCGGATTACACGCAAAGCCTGGCGTGAAATATCAATAATCTGCGGGATACGTTCGATTTCATCTGCCATCAAGCCGATATCGGCGGTTTCCATGGCTACATCCGTTCCGGCCAGCCCCATTGCAATCCCAACTTCAGCAGCAGCCAGAGCAGGCGCATCATTAACGCCATCTCCAACAAATGCTACCTTCTTTCCTTGGGACTGCAAGTCAAGAATGATTTGTAGTTTATTTTGCGGCAGGACTTCGGCATAAACCTTGTCGATACCCAGCTCTTTTGCAATCCGTTCAGCCGTGCGCGGGTTGTCTCCAGTGATCATAATCACTTCCCGGATGCCAATCCGCTTCAGCTCTGCGATAGCTTGCTTGGCTTCGACGCGAGGTGTGTCAGCTAGGGTAATTAATCCTTTGAGCACTCCATCCACCGCCACCGGGATAACTGTCTGGCCTTGATACTCTAATTGCTGCACCTGCCGATCGATTTCTTCGGTCCACACAATACTGCGTTCGGTTAACAGAGCCCGGTTGCCAATCACGATTTGATTGGATTGAACTTGCCCGGTGACACCATAGCCGGGCAATACGGCAAAACCCTCGACGGTCACCGGTTCAATCTGACGATCAAGACCGGCCTGGACTATCGAACGGCCAATTGGGTGTTCGCTGCCCCGCTCAATAGAGGCTGCGAAGGATAGGATCTGATCTGCCTGATAACCATCCAGGGGAATGATTTGCTGAACGACCGGTTTACCGTGGGTTAGCGTGCCGGTTTTGTCGAAAGCGACCACGTCCACTTTCCCAACCTGTTCGATCACCGCTCCGGATTTAACCAGCATACCCCGTTTCGCTGCGTTGCCAATAGAAGCCACCACAGCAGTCGGGGTGGCCAATACCAGTGCGCATGGACAGACGACGACCAGGACGGTGATCGAGCGGGTAATATCGCCGGTCAGCAGGTAGACCAACAAAGCGATCCCAAAGGTTATTGGCACTAGGATACGGGCATACTTGTTTGCAATTCGTTGTACAGGAGCCTGGGTTTTTTGTGCTTCTTTGACCAGTTTTACGATTTGTCCTAAGGTTGTATCTTGTCCCAGCCGAGAAACCTGGATTTCCATTGCGCCGACTTCATTAAGTGTACCGGCGAACACTTCGTCGCCCGCCTTCTTGTCGACCGGCATGGATTCACCAGTGATGGCCGATTGATTGACCGAACCTGATCCACCCAGCACTAATCCATCCACACCAATACGTTCCCCGCTTCGCACCAACACCTTATCTTTTAGTTGTATCTGTTCAATAGGGACTGAGATTTCTATTTCATCACGTATCACTACGACAGTCGAGGGAATTAATTTGGCCAAATCTTTTAACGCATTATCCGCTCGAGCTATGGTCAGGCTTTCAAGCCAGTCGCCAATGGCGAACATAAAAACTACCAGTGCCGCTGCACTGTATTCGCCAACAAGTATGGCGGCAATCATAGCCACAGAAGCCATAAAGCCAGCAGTGATGTCGTGGTTTATGATGACTGCTTTCCCTGCCAATAAGAACAGGGGAATTCCACCAATAATTGCTGAACCCAGATAAAGCCATTTACCCACATCAGGTAGACCAGAAATTGAGACAATGAACCCGACGAGGAGAAGAACAGCGTTAATAAAGGCAATTATGGTATCGCGGGAGAGCAAAAAATCTCGATATCGTATGAAAAAATTGGGCTTACTCGCCCGACAATCGGCACAGTCAATGGATGCTTCTACTTTTACAGTCACGTGATCACCTCAGAAATATTATATCCCCCTAGGGGGGATAGGGGATATTGTATCACATTAACTATTTTTCGGCATTGAATTAGGAAATAATGATCAAAATTCCAAATCTCTTGTACCATTCCCCCTTTAGACTCCAGCAGAACGACCGGATAAGAACACCCGACCAGGTCGTTCCCCTCACTTCCCCCTTTTTATAGATAACCAGATCCCACCATCCTTTTCAGAACGCTTTCCATTTCTCAATCCATGTAAGTTAGTCAAAAACGAGTTGTAACATAAGCCACCTAAAGCATGGTTAATTTCTCCTTGGATTGCCCTTTGTCCGGATAGATTATCGCAAAATACATACAAGTTACCATTGGATGCTTCAAATAGATTCACCCATTTTTGTTTTCTTGTTGTTATATCTTTATGAACATCACGCTCAACCTCGATAAAAATCATTTCTCCTGTTGAGGGATCAATAACTGAGATATCCGGTATATATGCTCCGCCATTTATCAATTGGATCTCTTGAGCCTGCCCTATAATTTGATAACCTTCTTCTGCAAGGAATTCCACGACCTGGAGGTTCAATATGGTGTGTTCGGGGGATGAGTGGCATTTAATCAGGCGATCATAGTCGTTTTGTTTTGGATTTTGTCCTGAAAAGACTTGGTAAGTGAAATTTCCTTCTCGAGTCAAACGAAGTACATCAGGATTGTTCCCGCCTGAACTAGATCCTTTCTCAGCAATTCCTTCGATTTTTTCAATTAATCTGGGATGTACATTTTCCTCCTCAACTAAAAGTCGGTTTATTGCTTCATCCAGACTATGATTATCAATAGGCAAAGAGAGCCTCTTTGCAACCATCTTTATCACCGAAGGTCTTAATGCAACACCCATCTCGCCCATCACCAAAATTACAGTTGAGGTTTTCTCAAAAACCTTCGTACTTTTCCATGTTTTTATCCAATCTGGAATAGGCAATTCAACCTCAGAATTCTCCATCCGTGATTTTTGCGGGGGATTATCCTGCAATGCAATTTCTCTCTGGGCTTGTCGAATTGCTGATAAGTGTGCTTCCAGCGCAGCTTTCTCTGCCTGTAAGTTCCTATTCGTTTCTTGTGCGGCAATAAGCTCTTTTTCCAAATCAATATACTTAATACTGAGTTCCTGCATACTTCGTTTTATTTCAATCATCTCATTTGGTTTTACGCTTTTTGAAGCATCGCTCAGCAACGACCGGAGTCGAACATGAATCAGATATGCCAGGTCATCATCGCTAAATGATTCCAATGGTCGGG
>CAZWKK010000203.1:0-4170 GCA_964634855.1 uncultured Anaerolinea sp. | reverse complement strand
GAAAAATTATCGAATTTGAGCGATTAAAAACTCCCCGAGAACTCGGGGCGATTGTTTGAATCAGTCAGTCCATTCGGTGTGGAAGCTACCTTCGCGGTCCGTGCGCCGATAGGTGTGCGCTCCGAAGTAATCTCGCTGAGCCTGGGTCAGGTTGGCCGGCAAACGGTCACTGCGATAGGCATCGTAATAGGCTAGCGCTGAACCGAGGGCAAGCACGGGGATGCCGTTTTCTGCAGCCAGGGCTACCACTTTGCGCAGAGCCGCCTGATGAGTATTCATAATGTTCGCAAATTGATCGTCCATCATCAGGTTGGGCAGATCCGGGGCACGTTTGAAAGCGGCACTGATGTCATTGAGGAAGCGTGCCCGAATGATGCAGCCGCCGCGCCAGATGCGGGCAATCTCAGCGTAATTGAGTTGATATCCGTATTCTTTGCTTGCCAGGCGCAACATGGCGAACCCCTGCGCATAAGAGCAGATCTTGGCCGCATATAGGGCATCACGTAAGGTGTCGATCATCTCGGTAGAGGCAGAGAGTTGCGATTTTGGTCCCTGCAACACCTTGGCAGCTTCGACGCGCTCCGCTTTATAGGCAGAAAGGATACGGCTCTCGACGGAGGCATTAATAGTGGGGATGGGAGCGCCCAGATCCAGCGAGTTTTGGCTGGTCCATTTGCCGGTGCCTTTTTGCTGCGCCTCATCCAGGATCAGGTCGACGATGGCTTTGCCAGTCTCACTGTCTTGCTTGGTAAAAATATCGGCGGTGATCTCAATGAGGTAAGATTCGAGTTTGCCACGGTTCCAATCTGAGAAGACCTGATTTAATTCAGCATTGCTCAAACCCAATCCGCGGTGAAGGAGATCATAGGTTTCGGCGATGAGCTGCATATCGCCATATTCAATGCCGTTATGCACCATCTTTACAAAATGGCCGGAACCGCGTGGGCCGATGTAAGTGACGCAGGGTTCGCCGTCTACTTTGGCGGAGATAGCCTCAAAGATGTCTTTGACAGCCAGCCAGGATTCTTGCGGACCACCGGGCATGAGAGATGGACCCCACAGAGCGCCAACCTCGCCACCAGAAACACCGCAGCCAAAGAAATTGAAGCCTTCGGCATTCAGTTTTTCACTTCGTCTTTCTGTGTCCTGAAAGAACGAGTTGCCGCCGTCGATGAGAATATCGCCAGCTTCCAAAAAAGGTTTCAGGTGGGCAATGGCGCTATCCACAGGGGCGCCGGCTGGAACCATTAGCAGAATCCGACGCGGTTTCTCCAGGGAATCCATCAGTTTTGCGGGATTCTCCACGCCAATGATGTTCTTCCCGGCAGCAGGACCGCTGAGGAAGGCGTTCATCTTGGCGGCATCCAGATCGTAACCCACCACTGAAAAGCCGTTCCGTTCAATGTTCAAAGCCAGGTTGTGACCCATCACGCCCAGACCCACAACGCCGAATTTATATTTCATCTTCTGTCTCCAAAATTATTATCAAAAGTTACTGTACTAATTCTACCTAAAGTCGCCATTGCGCATGACTGATAATCTGATTGGTTATTGTGCTGCAAACGCATAAACAAATTCACCCTCTTGTTCGGTCAATTCTACTAATCCCAGGGCTTCCATCTGTTTTTGCATCTGCGGGAAATCCTTGTAAGATTTGGCATGGATGACAATGTATTCCACTTTGAGGCTCTTTAACCAGGCAATCGAGTCGGCATCCGGGAACTTTTCCAGGATCGGCTGGCTGGTAAGATATTGCTCCGGCTGATTGGCATTAAAGAAACCACCGGTAAAGGGTTTATTGTAAAAGAGGGTGTAATACAATTGCGCCTGGTCAGAAGACCGGGAGAAGGGCATCTCCACCACGGCGCCATCGCCAGGTTGCTGAGACAACCAGAGATCCACTTCACGCGGCTTGGGCTGGATCATCTGCGCTTCGTAGGAACCCGGGTAAAACTCAAAAAGAACGACTGCCACCAACAGGATCGTTAGCAGGCTCTGTTTTATGGGTGTGAGGTGCTTGCTGATCTCAGTGAGGCCGATTCCCGCCAATACCGGTACAAAAATGACCACGAAAACGCCAAAACGCATGATGGCACGCATTTTATCAAAGAAGGGTAGGCGGGTGAACAGCCAGTAGGCTGGCAGATGAATAGGGGTCTCGGCCTTGCCAACGATCGATTGCAGGAAAGCTGGCACCTGCCATATCACCTGTTGATTGTTCCAGTGCAGATTGATACCCAACGCCAGAATGAAGGATACACAAATGACCACAAAAGCAGACCAGATGACCCAACGGGGTTCTGATTTTTTATTTTTAATGAGTGCGATTAGGGAAAGGACAAGTCCAACCAAACCCAAATAGAAAGAGCCTTCGATCCAAAGCGAACGGTCAAAATGCTGGCTTACCCAGGCGCCAAAGAGAAAATGATCGGAGGAGGGCAAAAAGAAATCAGTGGGGCTAGCCGAGTACATGTTGGCATAATCGACCGAGCGGCTGGCGATGCCGCCTGCACCCGAAAGGGTGAAGTAAGGTCGTAAGGCCACAAAAAAGAAGGGCAGGACCAGAATGCCAGCCAGAAGCACTTGGAACCAGAAGACCTTTTGGCTAAGCGCTTTAAAACGGGTGAACAACATATAGACCAGCACAAAAATACCAGCCATCAGCAGGGTCATATACAGGTAATACATGGAAGTGAAAGCAATCGCACCCAGTGAGAGGGCAGTTAAAACCACATATCCCCAATGGATCTTTTTCTCCGGCCGCAGCAGCATGGTCAGGCCCCAGAAGAAAAGCGGGAACCATTCTGTGCCACTCAGGTTGAGGTGACCGGCCAGGAAGTGGGCCATGCGGTAGGGTGAAAAAGCGAATAACGTTCCGGCTAGAATACCGGCCAGGCGGGAATGGGTAAGGCTGCGTACCCACAGGTACATGAAGAAACCTGAAAGGACAAAGGTGATGAGCATGGCGATGTTGTAGCCAGCAATGGGACCGAAAAAGTAACTGAAGGGAACGCCGGGTAAAACAGATGCCAGGGCGGTATCGGTGGTGGATAAGTTCCAACCCTGCGGATAGTTCATGAGGGGGTTGAAAAATGGATGACCGCCACCTTCCAGAAAGGCCTTCTGGTACCAGCGCACCAACCAGACGAAGTAAATGTTGTCACCCATTCTGCCAATGACCGAGTCCTTGAGTTGAAAGGCAACCGGGTAGGTCATAAACGCGGTCGCTGCACAAAAATAACAGAAGACAAAAAGGGTGTGAAATTTATTCAGGAATGCTTTCATGGTAAAAAACGCTGAAAAACCTGCTCCTCGCGCAAGGGATATATCCCCCTTATTGTAAACCGCTTTTTCCCTTGGACTGGAAATGAAAGGTGTTTTTGTGGGTTTTGGTGTATCATAGGCAGCATCTATGGATGGAGTTCTCAAAAAGATGCCCCAAATTCAATCCACCCAGCTAAATACACCCCCATTTGCATCTGTTAAAGCAATTCGCGGACTGGATGAAATTATCGCTCAATATTCTGTCTATTTGAGCGACGAATCCAAGTCGAGCGCCGGAGCGGTGGATTGGCTCTTTTTCCCGCGCGATGAAGCAGATCTAGCTGCAATCGTGATTGAGATGAGCGACCAGCGGATTCCCATTACCGTGGCGGGCAGCAGAACCGGCTTGGTAGGGGGATGCGTGGCGGCTGGGGGAGCGCTGATCTCCATGGAGCATTTTGACCAGATCCTTGGCTTACGCTTTGATGTGCCCACAGCAGAATGGCGGGTGCGTATGCAAGCGAATGTCTCATTGAAAAGTTTACAGGATGCGCTGAAGTTCAAGCGGTTTCCTAATTTAGAATCCAGCGCCGACCATGCTCAGCAAGTTGCCTTACATCAATTCAAAACCCAGGCAGACAGTTACTTTTATCCGCCTGACCCCACAGAGATGAGCGCCGCCATTGGCGGCACCGTCGCCACCAATGCATCAGGGGCGCGAACATTCCATTATGGACCAACCCGTACTTGGGTGCGTGCCGTCCGCGTGATGTTGATGAATGGTGAGGTGTTGGAAATCCCGCGTGGAAAATACTTTGCAGATAGGCACGGAGAATTTACACTGCTGGATTTCCGCGTGATGTTGATGAATGGTGAGGTGTTGGAAATCCCGCGTGGAAAATACTT